>NZ_LDNX01000148.1:0-88757 GCF_001027955.1 Kocuria sp. SM24M-10
CGGTGGAGACCGCCCAGGCGGAACTGGCGGCGGCCACGGCCGTCTCCACGGCCACCTCGGCATCGGCCACGGCGGTCTCGGCGTCCTCGACCGCGGCCACCAGGCCCAGCTGGGCGTCCAGCTCGGCCTGCGCGGCGTCGAACTCGGCCTGGGCGGCAGCCTGGATCTCCTCGGCGGCGGTCACCTCCGCCCGAGCCTCGAGCAGCGATTCCGGCTCCACCTGCGCGTCCTCCAGGGCCACCTGCGCCTCGGCCACTACGGCGGCGGCGGCCTCGGCCTCGGCCTGGGCGGCGTCGCGGTCGGTGACTGCCACCTCCAGGGCGGCCTGGGCATCGGCGACGGACCCGGCCTCCTCCACGGCCGCGGTCGCCTCGACCACCGCGGCCGCGGCGGCCTGCGCCTCGGCCTCGGCGCCCGCCAGTTCCGCCTGGGCGGTCTCCACCGCGGCGGCGGCCTCAGCGGCGGCGGCCACGGCGGCGTCCAGCTGCGCCTGCGCGTCGGCGGTGACACCGGCGGCCAGATCCACCTCGGCCTGGGCGGCATCGGCCTCCTCCTGGGCGACCCCCACGGTCAGGGCCGCATCGGCGGCAGCAACCACCGCGGCATCCAGATCGGCCTGGGCGGTGACCACCGCAGCGACCGCGGCCTCCACGGCCGCAGTGGCCTCCTCCACGGCCAGCTCGGCAGCGGCGATCGCATCGGCGTCCCCATCGGCCACCGCCGCGGTCAGCGCCACCGTGGCATCGGCCAGGGCCGCCTCGGCATCGGCCTGCACCCCCAGTGCCGCATCCACCGCGACGTCAGCGGCAGCAACCGCGGCATCGGCCTGCACCTGAGCGTCCAGGGCGAGCTGCAGCTCGCCCAGCTCCACCTCCAGGGCGGCCTGCGCCTCGGCCTGCACCGCCGCCGCCGCATCCAGGGCGTCCTGGGCGGTGCCGACCGCCGCGTCGGCCTCGACCTGGGCAGCCAGGGCCGCGTCCACGGCGTCCTGGGCCGGTGCGAGCCCCGCGTCGGCCTCGACCTGAGCGGCCAGGGCGGCCTCCAGGGCCTGCTGCGCGGCAACCGCGGCCTCCAGATCGGCCTCGGCCTCCAGCACCGCCTCATCAGCTGCCGCCAGCTCGGCGTCGGCCTCGACCTGCGCGGCCAGAGCGGCCTCCAGATCGGCCTCGGCAGCGGCGACGACCTCGTTGTAGGCGGCCACCTCGGCCTCCAGCACGGCCTCAGCCTCCGCCAGGGCCGCGTTCGCCTCATCCAGCTCGGCCTGGGCGGCGTCCCGGGCCGCCTCAGCGGACTCGATGTCCACCTCAGCGGCGGCCTCCACCGCAGCCTCCAGCTCCGCCACCGCCACCTCCAGGGCGGTCGCGGCGTCCAGGGCAGCCTGCGCCCGGGCATCACGCTCGGCCTGAGCGGCCACCACGACGTCGACGGCGGCCTCGAGCTCATCGACGAGCTCAGCCTCGATCCCGGCCTGCTCCAGGCCCGCCTGCAGCGCAGCATCGGCGGCCAGGCACTGCGGGTCACCCACCGCGGCCGACGCCGGGGCAGCCGTGAGGAACACACCACCAGAGGCCAGTGCGGCCGCGGTACCGGTAGCGAAAAGCTTCTTACCAAAGTTCATGATCGCTCTTATCTGATACTGGGCAACCCAACCGGGGGGGAAGGACGCCACGAACGGGGGGTAACGAAAGCAAACTTTGCTTTCGTGTAGCCCACTGTACAAAAGTCACCGTGCTGTGGGTCACTTAGGGGTCATATGACGTCCATGAGACGCGAAAAAGGGTGCTGTTCCGGGCCTCCACCAGGGGATACGGCCCCACCTGCCCTTTCCAGAGAAAGCCCTCAGGTGCAGGACGTCCCCTGATCAGGGGACCTGCCGACAGTGTTTCTTCGCAATGAGGGGCTGATGACGCGTTGTCGGGCCCCGGACCGCAGCCCGCACCGGTAAATCCTTGGTAGGCGGCTGCGTCGCGGTGGTCGTGGCAGGTCGTGGAGCGTCACACACCCCAGTACGGGCGATCCGGGCCACTAGGGTGGCTCTGGCCCCCCACTGCCATCGACAGAAGAAGTGCAGCGGAAGGACAGGCTCCCATGGACGCACCCCAGTCATCCCAGGCGCGGGGCGCGGTGCTCACCACCGCCAACGTCGCCGACGGCCAGGTGCTCACCGGCCGGGACATGGACCTGGGTGGGCTTTGCCGGGTGGTCACCACGGTCATCGACGACGATGCCGTGCTTTACGGAGAGTTCACCGTCGATGCGGAGCTGCTCCACGTTCACGACCCGGGGCAGGTGCAGCACCACCCGGCTGCCCTGTGCGGGATTGTGGAGGACTGGGACGGACCCCACGACGGCACGGTGACCCTGAGCGCCTACGTCTATGTCCACACTCACGAACACGGCGCACTGGGACTGAGCTTGCCGGCAGCCCTGCAGGTGCTCAACGACATCCGCCGGCAATGCGTGTCCTACCTGCGCAAGGGAACAGCCCAGCCGTAAGGGGAGTGTCCCCGCCCTGCTGAGCGGTGGCACTTCGGCGCTCGGTTGGGGAGGTCGGTCACCTGCCACGTGGGCCAGGGGCGCCCCGAGGCCAGCAGAGCCTATGTTTTCAGCTGCAGGCATGGTCGGCGGTGGGAAAGCTGTGTTCGATGGTGATGGGGGCGGGCCCTGCCAGTCGGGGGATGCGGCAGGGCCCGTCCGGTGTCATCCGCACGGGGGATGCGGGCACCACCGCCGCAGGAAATGCCCGGACCAGGAGCTCTCCGAACACGGAGAGACTGAGTGGGGGACTGATCTCGAACCATCTGCGGCGATGGCCTCACGATACGCCCTATGTGCATGGGTTTACATGGGTGTCGTTAATGTGACGACTTCCCGGGAAATGCCACCGAACACCTGAGCAGGAATGGTGTCCGCCCCGTCGATCAGTCCACACTGGGCCCCCGGGGGTGCAGTGCTCACACCATGGCCTTCGGGGGAGGGGCCGGGCGCTGCGCCCGGCCCCTCTTGCCCGCAATGACCGCTCACGAGACCCCGCTTTTTCATTTCCCGGGCCTTGCAGGCCGAGAAGGGAGTCAGGCGCGAGGTCCTTTGCGTCGTGCAGGAAAAGTCGGACCGCCGGCCATACTGCTCCCCGGCTGCCGAAACATCGGCATATCGGGATTCTTGACGTGTTGATGACGAAAGCGCCCCCGCCCGGGAGAGGGCAGGGGCGCTTCGCTGCGCCATCGGCGCACAGCTAGGCATGGTCGGACTGGACGACGGGCGCCTCCCCCCAGAGGCGCCCTCCGAACCTGTTCAAGCCCCCCGGCTTGACTTGCCTAGCCGCGTAAAAGCCAACGCTCCGAGCGCCAGGAAACCCAGTGGCCGTCTCGCATCATGAACAACCCGGCCTGACTAGGAAAAACAACCCGCTGCCCACCCACGAACAGAACGCTCACTCCAGCGCAGCCTCAACACCGCCCCCCCAACTCGGGACAAGACGCAAACCCAACCCAACCTGCAGCGACATCTCCACACAGCGCTTGGACCAGACCTGGACCCGGGTGTGCCCCGCGGAAGACAGAACAAGCACCAGAGGCCCCTTGGGGGCAGACAGTCAACGGGCGGCGTAGTAGGCGTCCTTGACGGTCTGATGGATCCGACCGCGGTCGGAGACCTCGTATCCGTTTTCCTTGGCCCAGGCCCGAATCTTCGCGGTGTCCGGGTCGCTGCTCGATGCGCGGGTGCGGCTGCCGCGAGAGCCCCCGCCGCGGGTGGCCTTGCGACCGGCGGCTACGAAGGGACGCAGCGCCTCGCGCAGCTTCTCGGCGTTGGCGTCGGAGAGGTCGATCTCGTAGTTCTTGCCGTCCAGGGCGAAGGTGAGGGTGGTGTCGGCGGGGCCGCCGTCGAGGTCGTCCTCGAGGTGCACTTGGACTTTCTGGGCCATGGGTGTGGGTTCCTTATCAGTGAGTGGGTCGTAGAACAGGGCTGTGCGGGGGTGCGGGTGGTCAGGAGTCGTCGGTGGTGTCATCGCCGGCCGGGTTGTCCTGGGCAGCGACGGCGTCGATGTCCTCCATCGGGTCTGCTGTCTCGGTGTCCTGGGCCGGTGCCGCGGGCTTGGTGCGGTTGCCGGTGATGACCGTGCCCTCACTCGTGAGATCCACGCAGAGCATGCCGTCCTCCACGAAGGGCTTCCAGCGCCTGGTGGCAGTGGTGTCAATGCCGTAGTGCTGCGTGAAGGCGGTGGCCGAGACGATGGCCTGACCCGGACCGCGCTTGGAGCCGTTACGGACCGCATAGGCGTGCGGGGAGGAGTCATCGGCGGCACGCAGGGCCATGACCTGCCGGTCCCGGTCGTAGAGCAGCTCCACCGTCTCAGCGTTGTCCACGAGGACGTGGGCGGCCTTGTTCAGTGAGATCACCCCGCGCTTCTGAATGGTGACGCTGGGCGCCTTAGCCAGGGGAGTCATCCTCTTGTCAAAGACCTCGAACGGCATGATTCCTCCTGTAGTCAGCAAATGCGGGACACAGTATGCATTGTATTCATTGCATTGTATGCCCGCACACTTACTGTGCTCGCGCAGGGATGTGTCTTAGTAGGCAAGGGATGCGAGACGTCTCGTCCGTCGAATTTTGCGGTGGAGAACCTCTGCGGGTTTCCGCGGGTCGATGAGTCTTGCAACTATGTGCTTTATGTTTGCCCCTAGAATCAAATACTCAACGTTGGTTGCGAGACAGATGGGGTGGACGTGGGGAAGCTGATCGGGTACGCCCGAGTGTCGACGCGTCAGCAGGACGCGGACCGTCAAGTGTCTGACCTCCTGGCCGCCGGCGTGCGGCGCGATGACCTCTACGTAGACAGTGGAGTGTCTGGAGGCCGTGCGTCGCGTCCTGCCTTCGACAAAGCGGTGGCCGCGCTCGAGGACGGCGACACGTTGGTGATCACGACGCTGGACCGGTTGGGGCGGTCGACGCAGAACATGCTGGTCTTCGCCGAAGCGCTGCGCGGGAGAGGCGCCGGTCTGCGGGTGCTGAACCTCGGTGGGGGAGACGTGGACACCCACACTCCGATGGGCTCGATGGTGTTCACCGTCATGGCGGCCCTGGCGCAGATGGAGCTGGAGATCAAGCGGGAGCGGATCACTGACTCGGTGGCCAAGCGCCGGGCCGCCGGCAAGGACCTCGGTGGGCGGCGTCAGACCTTCACCGACTCCCAGATCCGCAACGCGCTGCGGCTGATCGACACGGGGGAGCCGGCCACTCAGGTCGCCCGGGACCTCGGGATGTCCAGGGCCACCCTCTACCGGCGGATTCGGGAACTCCCGCAAGCGACGACCATCTGAGACCGTCATCTCCTGTGGGCATCGTGATACGTATGCCGTTCGTGCCCGGGTGCGAGGCAGGGCCCGGTGGTCGATTGAGGTGCTTTCCGAATTCCGCTGACCAGTGCGGAAGGAGGGCGCGTGGCGCTCGACCTGACACCTGTCGATTTCTCTACGGTGGTGGCATGGGAACCATTGTGTCTGCTCCTGCCGATCTGGTGGTGGCCACCAGCGACGGGATCGATGTGCGCTTCGCCGGCATCGACCTCGCTGCCAGCCTGTCTCCGCATGCGCAGGAGCCACCGGGTGGCCACGGCGTACGGATCAGCCTCGCCGCGGTGCGAGGGGCCGAGACCATGCGCCGGGACGGCCAGTTCCAGGCTGCCCGCCTGGCCTGGGCCCAACGACGGCAGGACAAGATGACCGAGGAGGAGCCGTTGCCGCTGATGCCGGGGTTCTCCGTTCTGGACCGGGTCGGGGTGGTGCTCAGCGATGAGCTCGGTACCGAGTACCGCTTGGTCGCCGGACAGGCGGCCGGGGACGGCACCGAGTGGGAGAGCGCCTGGGAGTTCGTGCCCCCGCCCCCGGAAGCGGCTGGGACGCTCCGACTCCAGTTCACCCTGGACGGGGCACCGACCGGCAAGACCTGCGAAGTCTGGGTCCAATAGACCTCCGACGGCGCCCGTGAGCCGGGTGACCGTGCCCACGACCGCGTGTGTCGCGTCGTCGCGGTGGGATGACAGGCTTGGCCCCGCGACCTCAGGCGCAGGAACCACGAGCACAGTTGGGGAAAGGAGCAGCGATGGGCAGCCCGGACTATGCAGGGCTGGAGCGCCTGCTGCGGGAGCGCAACGAGATCGACTGGGTGATGGTCGCCAACGTGATGGACGATGCCACCGCCTACGGTCTGCCCGCCACCGAAGAGGGCGTCATTGATTACATCGTGGGGCTTCATGAGCAGGGCAAGATCCGTGTGGGCATCTACGTCCATGGCACCTCGGAAGGATTCGTTCCGTGGGAGGAACCGATCCTCGACCTGCCGGTCCGCCTGCGGGCGGCCTTGGTGCTCACGGATTCCGAGGATCCCTTGGGGCCGGTGATGACTGTCATGTTCACGTTCATCGACGAGGATCCACCCCTTGCTTGATCCCATGGAGGGCAAGGGATTCCTCTGCGGGCTCAGCTGGAGGGTATGGCGAGACTCCGGGGTCTGCTTCCTGCCTTTCTCTCGCCCTCTCAGACGAGACCCGTGAGTGCTCCTTGCCGACAGGTCGGCCATAGCGTGGGGCGACCTTACCTGGGGCCTCCATACGTACGGAAGGAGATCACTTGACGGCCGCGACGGCCTCATCCGGAGTTCAATCTTTGACCCACTGTGCTGCGGTTGAGGTTCATCTTCGAACATGCGGCCTGGTCAGCGGCAGCGCCGGTCTAAGGCGGGGCGTCCCTAGCATTGGGGCATGCGCCTCCGAGAGACCAGCCCAGCCGATTTGGACGTCTTCCTGAGTTGGGTGCCCTCCGAGGCCGACATGGTGCTCTGGTCCGGGCGGACTTTCACGTGGCCGCTGGATCGGGGGCAGTTGGAGACCTATCTGCAGAATGATCAGCGCCGGTATTGGACCGGATTGGATCCCGACTCCGGGGATCCGGTCGGTCACGCCTCGTTGCTCATCGATGTCGACGCACACATGATGCGGCTCGGGTGCATCCTCCTCGACCCGGACGCTCGAGGGCGCGGTCTGGGGCGGGGACTGATCGGCACAGCGGTGCGCACGGGCTTCGAGGTCACGGGGTTGCCGGTGATGAAGCTCGGTGTCTACGCGCACAATGTCTCCGCCCGGCGCGTGTACGAGAGCCTGGGGTTCCGGGAGACCGGGCGGGTGCGCAGCACCGAGGTGGGCGGCCAGCCCTGGCACGCCCTGGAGATGGAGCGGTCACGACCCAGCTGACCCCGCCCATGGGCGCCGGTCCTTTCCACCGGTGCTGAGAGCTGGCGCGAGGATGCGGCGTCGCGATGGGGACTCCGGTGGCGTACGCCGTCCTGTTGTCGGGGAGGCGCTAGAGAGCCTGCAGGTAGCGGGAGGTGTACCGCTGTTGGAGCCGCCGGTTGATCGGCGCCAGGGCGCGGGACCACCACGTGCCCTGCCGGGAGAAAGCGGTGATGGTCAACACGACGGCGTCGTCCTCCCGCCAATCGACGCAGAACCTCTCCTCGCCCTGCTCCGGGTGGCCCTGCAGGGTCCCGTAGGCGAAGCCCCGCCGGCGCTCCTCCTCCACGACGTAGACCACTTGGCAGCCGAAGGAGATCCGCAGCAGGTGCCGGCCCAGGCGCAGACGGACGCGGCTGCCCTGCTCGACGCGCGGTGTGGTGGCCTCGACGGTCAGGCCGGCTGCCCGGTGCATCTGCCAGCTCATCAGGCGCTCCGCGGCTCGGTGGAACGTCGGCTCCCCGTGGCCGATGACCCGGTGGACCCTCAGATGGTCGTACCCGTCGGGCAACTGCCCGGCGGTGGCACCGATCTCCGGGTAGGTCAGTGGGCGGTCGAGCAGAGTCATAGCGCTCACTATGCCAAGGGAGCGCTTTATATATAGCCCTCGTGGGGTTGGGTGCGCTCTCTTGTGCGGTGTTGATCGCCCGGGGATTCATCATCTACTTCACCTCGCCCCCGAGTGGGGCCGTGATCGGTGCCGGAATCGGCATCGGGTTGCTGCTGGTGCTGTACTCGACCGTCCTCGTGCCCTTGGCGCTGGGCCGGGAATGCGCCCCAGCACTGGGGGCCGTGTTCGCGGGTCTGGCCGTCGCCGGGACCCTGGTCGAGCTGGCCGGATCTGCCGGCCCGGCGAACCTGCCCGTGGTCGGGCTGGGGTTGGCCTTCGTGGTGATCAACATTGCCTGGATCAAGCTCGAACGTGACGACAGCGGTTGGGTGGGTCTGCTCACTTGTGTGGTGACGGGACTGCTGGTTGGCATCGAGCTGGTGGCCATCGTTGCGCGCGGGGCCCCCGGGCTGGGTGAGTTGCTGCCGCGCCTCCTGGTTCTCGGGGGAGCAATGGTCCTGGGTGTGGCGATCCGCCGACGCTGGAACCGCGTCGGCGATGAGCACGACCGGTCCACTTAGGCCGGCACCTTCAGGGAAAGGCGTTGATCAGGGATGGGCGCAGATCAACAGCGGACGTCGGGGACTGATGTGGGTCGCCCTTGGCGTCAGCATGGCTTTGGTCGGTCAGCGAGGTGAATCATTGGGGTATGGGATCGAGCTACAGCAGCGACGGCGTGGTGCGGGAGTGGTACGGCGATGAGGGCTGGGGGGTGGTTGACCTCTCGGGTCACTCCGGCGGGTGTTTCGTGCATTTCACGCACATCGAGGGCCCGGAGAACGCCTATAAGGAACTGGTTCCGGGCCAGCAGGTAATCATCACTTGGGAACGGGTCGAGCAGGACGGCTATCCCGCCCGAGCGATACGGGTCGAAGGGATTGCATAGGCGAGTTTCCTACCGCGGTCAGTCGCGTCTGCTTGCCCTGAGTAGGTGGGCGTACCTGTACACCTCGGCCACCTGAGCGGGTGGGGTTGCTGCCGGTGATGCGCCTGGCCCAGGAGATCGGGTTGCGCGACCTGGTCGATGAGCGGTTGAGCGTGCCCACCGACAAGGGCGCCAACCCGGGGCTGAAGGTTTCCTCGCTCGTGGCCGGGATGCTCGCCGGGGCCGACAGCATCGACGACCTGGTCCTGCTGCGCCAGAGCGCGATGAGCAAGCTGTTCGAGGCCGTCTATTAGAGGGCTGGCACCGCACCGGTGGTCGACGAGGTCCCGGCATCCTCGGTTCCCCTGGCAGGGTCCGTGATGTCTACAGGATCGTTTGGCTCACCAGTCTTGGGGGTTGGTTTGGCAGTCGCCATTCGTGCCGGGCGTATGGGCTCCTCTTCCTTGTCGTTGAGGATGCCGTCCCCGTCGATGTCCGGGTCTTCCTCATTGAGCAGGCCGTCCCCATCCATGTCCGGGTCAACCTCATTGACGAACTTATCGCCGTCGAGGTTGTCGTCAGCCTCGTTGTCGATGCCGTCGCCGTCAAGGTCGGTGTCTTTAATGTCGAGGGTGCCGTCGCGATCGGTGTCCCGTTTGGTGTCCGGAATCCGGGGCGCCACCCCGGGCAGGAGTTCCTTCTCGTCCCCAGTGTCCGCGGACGGTGACGGTGCGGGTTTGGGCGGTGCGGGATTGGGCGGTGCGGTCGAAGATCCGGAGGGGGCAGGAGCAGGTGCTGGTTTGGCGGGCTTTACCGGCTTGGTCTGGGGGGGCGTGGGCTTTTGCGCCGTTGGCGGTGCAGGAGTCGGTGCGGGGCTGGGTTTTGCAGGAGCGGAAGGCTCGGCCGTGGGCTGTGGCTCCTTCGTGACCTTCTTGGTCGCAGCGGCCTTCTGCTCGGCAGCCTTCTTTTGGGCGGCCTTCTTCTGCTTGGCAGTCTCCTCGCCCGGGGCGGTCTTTTTCTTGGCGGCGGTCTCGTCCTCCGCGAGAGCCGGCACGGGCACCTCCAAGGAGTACTTGCTGCGGGAGGCGGGAATGACGCGGAGACCGTCGACCCAGTCGAAGGACTGGGGGTCCACGGCCTGCCCGTCGACCCAGGTCTCGAGGTGCAGGTTTGGTCCCGTGACCCGGGTTCCGGTGGCGCCGACGGAACCGAGCTGCTCGGACGCGGCCAGCCGGTCACCGGTGGCCACCCTGACGTCCTCGAGGTGGTTGTAGGTGGTCCTCAGCCCGTCCGCGTGGGTGACCTCCACCCGGTTGCCGCCCCAGACGTCCCAGAACACGGCCGTCACCTCGCCCTCGGCGGCCGCCACGACCGGCAGCCCTGCGGCGGCGGAGACGTCGGTGCCGTTGTGGAACTCGCGGTCGCCGCGATCGGGAGCGATCCGCCACCCGAAGGTCCCCCCGGTCAGGACGGCCCCGGGAGTGGTGGGGGCGATGAGGGTGTTGACGGGAAGCTCGCCCGAGTACAGCCTCGGTGCGTGCCTCCCCGGGCGCACCGTCGAGGCTGCGTTTCGGCCGCCGTCGCCCCGGCCGGTGCCTTGGCGCCAGGACCCGTCGCCCGCGGCGCCGTCCCGGACGGGCGAGGTGGAACGGTCCTGCCGCAACGGTGCCGTCGGAGGGCGCTGCCGCTCCTGACCCGAGGCGAAGAGGCTCCACCCGCTGTCCGACCGCTCCGAGGAGGCCGAGGATCTCGCCGACACCCCGAAGGCAGCCCCTCGTTCTTCGCCGGTCCCAGGGGTGATGCCCGAGCTGACGGCCACGCTCACCGCCACGAGGGCCGAGAACGCGGCGAGGGCGCTCACCGGCGAGGAGGCGCGGTGACGGAGGTCGGACTTGGCAGGGCGGCGAGAGGAGTCGCGGGGCATGATCGTGGTTCCCCCAGGATGTCGCGGGCAGCGACGGAAAGATCAAGCAACGGACCGAAGGCATCAAACATCGGTGTGCGCGTAGGAGCACGGACAATCCTCCTGAGGATACGTCTTCGCTCCCGTTAATGCGGTGTAGGGCGGGGACGCAACGCTGTATGACGCGCAGAGCTGCCGCCCTCTGATTCGAGGTTCCTGAATCGGTGGCAAAGTGGCGCTGATGCAACTCACTTGACGCGGTAGACCTCGGTGTCACGGCGCCAAATCGTGGTTCAGGTGGTGCCGTGGCAACCAGGATGGTCCACTCCTGTCAGTCGATCAGGTTGGTGAGGCCGGGGGCGAGCAGCAAGACGGTGGGCACGGTGATGAGCGCAGCGGCTGCGCTGATGACTGTTGCCTTTGGTCCCGCCGGCAAGGGTGTGGCTTCCAGTCGCAGGATGCGCTGACGGGCGTCCTCGACAGGGGCCGCGCCTGTCCAGGTGCCTTGGATGCGGTGCGGGGGAGCAGCGGATCCACTGGTGCTGACGAGGGCGACGGCTCGGGCGAGGGAGCGGTCGTCGATGCTTCGGCGGGCGTGGTCGTCGGCGAGCATCTCAACGAGGACCCCGACTTCGCGGTGGGCGCGGTCGGCGATGGGAAACCAGGGCAGGGAAGCCTTCCAGGCGCGGAACAGCATCAGCACGATGTCATGGCGCTGGGTGGCATGTGCCCTTTCGTGCTCGATCACCGCGTCCAGCTCGTCCTCATCGAGCAGCGACAGCAGCCCGGCAGAGAGCACGGTCATCGTGGTGAACGCCCCGGGGAGGCAGTAGGCGACCGGGGCGGGGTTGTCGAGGAGCCGGGTGCCGGGGGCGTCGGGCAGCGGTGTGCTCAAAAGCAGGACCAGCTGGGCATGGCGGCGGCGATCGCGTTCGGCGCGCACAATCGTGACGACCAGGTTCAGCAGCAGATGCCCGCCGAGCAGAACTGCTCCGGACAGCGCGAGGATGTGCACCGGCCTTGCCGGGCCCCATGGCTGATCTCCCAAGAAGCTGGTGGCGAAGCTGATGCCGCCACTGACCAAGTCCGGCCCAAAAGGGGCCAAACCGAAGGTGAGCAAGGCCCCGAGCATCGACAGCCCGCCGGCCAGGGCGACGGCCTGCCAGAGCACCAGTGCGGTGGCGGGGGCGCGGGTCGGCCACTTGGCGTGCGAAAGCAGGATCGGGACGGGCCAGGCCAGGGCGAGGGCAAATGCGGCCAGGGCGAGCGAGGTGCTGATCACATGGACTCAGTGGTCGTCGAGGAGGCGCCGCAGAGTTTGTGCTTCCTCGGAACTGACGCCTCCGACGAAGCGTGCAAGCACAGCGGCCCGGTCGTTGGCTGTTCCCAGGACCTCGTGCATGAGGTTGGCCATGTGCTCCTCCCGGGAGGCCGCAGCTAGGTAGCGGTGGGGGCGGAAGGTGCGTTCTCGTGTGACAAAGCCTTTGCGCTCCAGGCGGGACAGGACGGTCAGCACAGTGGTGGCGGCGCGGGGCCGGCCGCTGTCGGTGGTTCCGGTCAGCTGGTCCTGGAGGTCGTAGGCCGACAGGGGGGTGTCCGCCTGCCAGAGGATCTCCATGACGGATCGTTCCAGGTCACCCAAGGAGGTTGCGCGTTTCGAGTCGTTGACTGCCACCAGCTGATTCTAGCGGACCGACCCACATGTTCTACAGTGGTGTAGAAATATTTCTACGAGTCGTAGAACTATTTTTACACCACTGTAAAAACGCTTGGGGGACAACCCATGGATCCGTTGGAGATCGCCCGGTGGCAGTTCGGGATCACCACCGTCTACCACTTCGTGATGGTCCCGCTCACGCTCGGGCTGGGGCTGCTGGTGGCGCTCATGCAGACGATGTGGGTGCGCACCGGCAACGAGCGTTGGCTGCGGATGACGAAGTTCTGGGGCAAGCTCTACCTGATCAACTTCATCATGGGCGTGGCCACCGGCCTGGTCCAGGAGTTCCAGTTCGGGATGGCCTGGAGTGAGTACTCCCGCTTCGTGGGCGACGTCTTCGGGGCACCGTTGGCGATGGAGGGCCTGCTCGCCTTCTTCTTCGAGTCCACCTTCCTGGGCCTGTGGATCTTCGGGTGGGACCGCCTGCCCAAGAAGCTGCACCTGGCCACGCTGTGGACCGCGGTGCTCGGCTCCGTGGTCTCTGCCTTTTTCATCATCGTCGCCAACTCCTGGATGCAGCACCCGGTGGGCGTGGAGATGGTGGACGGCCGCCCGGTGATGAACGACGTGTGGGCGGTGCTGACCAACAACACGGCCCTGGTGGCCTACTCCCATACTCTGGCCGGGTCCGTGGCAGTGGGCGCGGCGTTCCTGATCGGGGTCTCCTGGTACCAGCTGTGGCAGCGCCGCCGGGACAACATCGACACCGTCGACGACTCCGGTGCCGTGGTCGTGGGAGAGCGGGTCGATATTCCCGGCCGGGACCGGGTCGACCACGCGGTGTGGCTGTCCAGCCTGCGCATCGGTGCGGTGGTCGCCGCCGTCGCCTTTGGCGGGGTCGCCGCCACCGGGGATCTGCAGGGCAAGCTCATGTTCGACCAGCAGCCGCTGAAGATGGCCGCCGCTGAGGCGGCCTGCCACGACGGCACCAGCTTCTCGGTGCTGGCCGTGGGCCCGCTCGGAGCCCAGGACTGTGACCAGGTGACCAACGTCATCGAGATCCCGGGTCTGCTGTCGTTCTTGGCCCACGGGGACTTCGACACCGAGGTCAAGGGCGTGAACACCCTCATCCCACAGTACGAGGCCGCCTACGGCACCCACCTGCCTGAGGACCCCATGTACGGCGAACGGGCCGGCCAGAAGATCGACTACCTGCCCCTGATGGAGGTCACCTACTGGGGGTTCCGCCTGATGATCGGCTTCGGCATGCTCGCCGCCGGCTTCGCGGCGCTGACGCTGTGGATCACCCGGAAGGGCACCGTCCCGGCCTCCAAGCCTTTGATGTGGGTGGCGGTGGCCTCCATCCTGGCACCCTTCGGGGCCAACATCGCCGGGTGGGTGTTCACCGAGATGGGCCGGCAGCCGTTCGTGGTCGTCCCGAATCCCAACCCCAGTGGTGTGGACGGGGTGTACATGTACACCGCCGCTGCCGTGTCACCGGGAGTCAGCGGGGAGGAGATCCTTTTCTCCCTCATCACCCTCGGGTTGATCTACGCGGTCCTGCTGGTGGTGGAGACGAGGTTGCTCGTGCGCTACGTGCGCGGCGGGGTCGCCTCGGCCATGCCCGAGCTCGCCCACCGGGACGATGACCCCGCCCATCCCGAGGGCATGACCGGTCGGCGCGATGACGTGCTGGCCTTCGCCTACTGAGCCCGACGACCACAGAACGGCCCCTGACATGGAACTGCTTCCCACTTTCTGGTTCATCGCCATCGCGGTGCTGTGGATCGGGTTCATCATCCTGGACGGCTTCGATCTGGGCGTGGGCATGCTTATGCTCACCAGCACCCGGGACGAGCGCCAGCGCCGGCAGATGCTCAATACCATCGGCCCGGTCTGGGACGGCAACGAGGTGTGGCTGATCACCGCAGCCGCCGGGCTCTTCGCCGCCTTCCCCGACTGGTACGCCTCCTTGTTCTCCGCCCTGTACGTCCCCTTCGTGTTCGTCCTGGCCGGGCTGATCTTCCGGGCGGTGTCCATCGAGTACCGCGGCAAGGTCCACAGCGACCGGTGGCGGCGGTGGGTCGACCGGGCACTGGGGACGGGGTCGTTCCTGGTCGCCTTCGGGCTGGGTGCTGCCTTGGCTTTGACCACCACGGGCCTGCCGCTGGACGCCAACGGCGACCGTGTCGGCGGGGCCTTCGCCTGGTTCACGCCCTACGCGCTGCTCGGCGGACTCGCCCTGGTCGGGTTCTGCCTCGTGCACGCCTCGGCCTTCCTGGGGCTGAAGACCGAGGGACCGGTCCGGGTGCGTGCCCGCCGGTTCCTCCTGCGTTTCGGCCCGGCCGCGCTGGTGCCGCTCACCGTGTGGGTGCTGGTCGTTCAAGTGCTCCACGGCAAGGCCTGGACCTGGCCGCTGGTCGGTGCCGCGGTCCTCGCGGCGCTCTTCGGGTGGACCAGCGCCCGCCTGGGCCGGGAAGGCCGCGCCTTCGCCGGCTCCGCCGCACTGCTGTTCTGCGGCCTCACCTCGATCTTCGTCAACGTCTACCCCGTGGTCCTGCCTTCCACGATCGACCCCGCCCACCACCTGACGGTGGCCAACGCCTCCAGCAGCGACTACACCCTGGGGGTCATGACCGTCGTGGCCGCCATCGGCTTGCCCTCGGTGATGCTCGCTCAGGGCTGGAGCTACTGGGTGTTCCGTCGGCGCCTGACCACCGGCCATCTGCCCGCCCCCCACCCCGTCCTTCCCGCCGTTGCCCCGAAACTCGCCGCGGGTACCCGACGTGAGGGTGTGCCGGGGACGGGCGCGGACGGGAACAGGCAGGCATGAAACGTCCCCCGCTGGGCCCCGGCGGTGCTGCCACAGTTTTCACCCTCGGCCTCCTCGGAGCGCTCAAAGCCCTGGCTCTGATCGGCGTGGCCGAAGCCCTGGCCCGCGGCATCGTCGGGGTCATCGCTCATGACACGGCGGCCTGGCACCGGGCTCTGCTGGTCGGGGTCGGTGCTGGGCTGCTGCGTGCCGGAACCATCTGGGCCACCCAGGTCGTCGCCGTCCGCGCCGCCGGGCGGGCGAAGCGGGGGCTGCGCCGAGAACTCGCCACCCGCCTCCTGGCCGGGGGCGGCCACGACGTCGGCGCCACGACCACCGTGGGCACCCTCGGCCTCGACGCCCTCGACGACTACTACGCGCGCGTGCTGCCCTCGGTCACCGCCGCCGCCACCGTGCCCCTACTGGTGGGGGCGAGAATTCTGGCGGCCGACTGGGTCAGCGCCCTCATCATCGTGCTCACCGTGCCCCTGATCCCGGTGTTCATGGCACTGATCGGGCTGCACTCCCAGGACAAGGCCCAGGAGTCCTCCGCCGCCCTTCAACGACTCTCCCATCACCTGGTCGAACTCGCCCGTGGACTGCCCGTCCTGGTGGGTCTGGGGCGGATCGAGGAGCAGGCTGCGGCGCTGCGCGATGTTTCCGAGCAGCACCGGCACACAACCATGGTGACCCTGCGCACCGCGTTCCTCTCCGCGCTCGTGCTCGAGCTGATCGCCACGCTCTCCGTCGCCGTCGTGGCGGTGTTCGTCGGCGTGCGCCTCGTCTACGGTGACCTCGACCTCCTGGTGGGACTCGTGGCCCTCATCCTCGCCCCGGAATGCTTCGCTCCCTTCCGCGACCTCGGCGCCGCCTTCCACGCCTCCCAGGACGGCATCGCGGCCCTGCACCGCTCCCGTGAGCTCGTCACCGAGCCCCCGGCCCCCGACATCCGCAGGCCGACGCCACCGGACTCGAGCCCCGCAACGATCAACTCCCAGCCGGACACGCCAGCGGACCAGGCACCCATGGTGCGGATCAGTGGGGTGGTCGTGCGCTACCCAGGACGGCTCTTCCCAGCAGTATCCGGTCTTGGCGCCGAGATCCCTTACGGAACGATCGCCAGCGTCGAAGGCCCCAGCGGCAGCGGCAAATCCACCCTGCTCGGGGTCCTCGCCGGAACCATCGAAGCCCAAGACGGAACCATCCACGGGATCGACCCGGCTGCAGTGGCCTGGGTGCCTCAGCACATTCACACCGTCGGTGAGACCGTCCTCGACGAGATCCAGCTCTACGCCCACGACACCGCTTCCGCCCACCACACCCTCGCCCGAGTCGGACTGACCGAGCTGGCCGAGGCGGACCCGAACCAACTCAGCCCCGGGGAACTGCGCCGCCTGGGCCTGGCTCGGGGCCTGGCCCGCATCACCGCCGGGGCCCGGCTGCTGCTCCTCGACGAGCCCACCGCCCACCTCGATCCCACCAACGCGCACCGGGTCGAAACCCTCATCGACGCCCTGCGCGGCACCACCACCGTGATCCTGGCCTCCCACGAAACCGAGATCACCGCCCTCGCCGACCAGAAAGTGCTCCTGGGGCAGCCCGCCAGCCCCCGCGGGGAGGGGGCGCATCGCCGACCAGGAACCACCGCCCCGGAGGAGCAGTCGGTGCCTGATCGCCAAGCTGAGGCGTCCCACCCTTCACTCGCCGAGACCTCCGGTGGTGCGTTGGGCGAGCTCGCGGCGTTCCTCGCCTCCACTCGCTGGCGCATGCTGGGGGCCGCGGCCCTGGGTACGGCCTCGGCCCTGTTCGCCGCCGCCCTCACCACGCTGTCGGGCTGGCTGATCGTGCGCGCCAGCGAGCAACCGGGAATCATGTACCTGATGGTCGCCATCGTCGGCGTCCGCTTCTTCGGCATCGGCCGTGCCCTGCTGCGCTACGCCGAGCGACTGGCCACCCACGACGCCGTCCTGTCCGCCACCACCGAGCTCAGGTCCCGGATCTGGGCCGGGCTTGCTACCCGTGGTCTGGCCTCCCGGGCCCTGGCCACCGGCGGGGCCGCACTGGAGCACCTGGTCGAGGCCGCAGACCGGGTCCGTGACCTGGCCCCGCGGGTCCTGCTGCCACCGATGGCCGGGGCCGGCACCGCCCTGGGGGCTGTCGTCGCCGTCTTGGCCCTGTGCCCCATCGCGGTGCCCACGCTCCTGGTCGCCGTCCTCGGCGGGCTGCTCGCCGGGCCCGTCGCGGCGCTGCTGGCCGACCGCTCCGCGGCCCGCCATCTCACCGTGGTGCGCTCCAGGGTGATCCGCCGCTTCGCCGCGATGGTCTCCGCCTCCGGTGAGCTGCGCGCCAACGGTCGAGCCAAGGACATGCTCGCCCGGCTGGATGACCTCGAGCAGCGCGCGGACACCGCGGCCCGCTCCAGTGCCTGGGCGCGGGGCCTGGGCGAGGCCGTCGTGGTGCTGGCCTGTTCCCTCTCCTCCGTGCTGATGCTGGCAACCACCGCCGAAGCCCTGGCGGCAGGCACGATTTCCGCACCGGTCGTCGCCGCGCTCGTGCTGCTGCCCCTGGGTCTGATCGATCCGCTGCTGGGCGCGGTCGATGCGGTACAGCAGTGGCCTGCGCTGGCCCAGTCGCTGCGCAAGGTCCATGCCGTCACTCCCACAACCACCCGCCATGAGCGGCCTCAGCCCCCCACCGGGGCGGTTCCGACTCAAGTCCAAGAACTGACGCTGGCCGACCTGGCCGTCACCTGGCCGCAGGCGCCGGCCCCGGCATTCCGCCACCTCCAGGCCACCGTGCGCCGCGGCCAGTGGCTCGTCGTTGAAGGTCCCTCCGGCTCAGGCAAGTCCACCCTGCTGGCGACCCTCCTCGGCCACTTGCCCGCCGCGGAGGGCTCATGGCAGGTCAACGGCTCCGACAGCACCACCTTCAACGCCCGGCAGCTGCGGCGACGCTTCGCCTGGTGCCCCCAGGAGGCGCACCTGTTCGACTCCACCATCCGCGGCAACCTCCTGCTCGCCCGGGGGAAAGACGATCGGCCCACCGATGAGGACCTGCGCGAGGTCCTCACCCGCGTGGGCCTGGACTCCTTCATGGACGGATTGCCCCAGGGCCTGGACACACCAGTCGGGCCCAGCGGAGGGAGTCTCTCGGGAGGCCAACGACAACGCATCGCCGTCGCCAGGGCGCTGCTCACCCGTGCCGACGTCCTGCTTCTCGACGAACCCACCGCTCACCTCGAGGCACCCGCTGCCCACGCGCTGATCTCCGACCTGCGCTCAGCACTGTCTGACCGCGTCGTCGTGCTCGTGACCCACCACGCCGAACAACGTACTGGAGCAGACGTCCACCTCCGCCTACCAGGGGTGCACCCGCACTCCGCACCGCAGCCCAGTGACCATGCGCAGGCCAGAAACGGCGACCGGTCACTGACGCGTGTTCCCTGACCGGTCCCGCCAACGCGACCGATCTCAGGCGCTCCAGATGGGATACACCCCTTCCGGGGACTCTCCTCAACCCGTCCTCAGCCCCCGACGCCCGCCCGGCCTGCGCTGGCGCGGGTGGATCCACAAGGCTCCGAGGGGACGTCATGGTGAATAGGACTGTCACATCACGAGACTGCTGGACTTTCTCACGCTGTCGGGGCGCTGGAAGTGTCGGTACCGGTGCTCGCTGTGGCGTCTTCGGCGGGCGGCACGGTGGCGGGGCGGGGTGCGCGGCCCAGATCCACCACACGGTAGATCAGACCCGCCACCAGGCCCCCCAGCAACGGGGCAACCCAGAACAGCCACAGCTGGGACAGGCTCTCAGCACCACCGATGACCGCGGTGCCGGTGGAGCGGGCCGGATTCAGCGATCCGCCGTCGAAAGGCGCCAGGATGGTGAGCAGGAAGGCGAAGGTCGCCCCGATCGCCACCGGGGCCAGTACCGCGTTGGCCCGCGGGGCGGTCGAGCCCAGGACCACGAGGACGAACAGGGTCGTCGCCACGAACTCGATCAGAAGCACGGTGGGCCAGCCGGCTTGGGAGGTGGAGTTCTCCCCGTAGCCGTTGGCCACCGCACCCAGGGCTTGGGCGGTGGTGGAGGCATCGATCAGTGTCATCAGCACCGCCCACAGCAGGCCCACCGCGACCAGTGCTCCGAGCACCTGGGCCACCACGTAGCCGAGGGCGACCTTGGTCGGAGTGCGCCCGGCCACGACCGCCGCCAGGGTCACTGCTGGATTGAAGTGTCCCCCGGAGACGTGTCCGAAAGCCACCAGTACCGCCAGCAGCGCCAGCCCGAAGCCCAGTGCGGAATCGATCACCGCGGTGGCGAAAATGCCCGTGCCCAGCCCGGCGAAGACCAGCACGGTAGTACCGGCGAACTCCGCCGCCCACCGGGCACCGGCCGACGGGGCCGGGGTCACCCCGCCGGTGACGGAATCTTTGCGCACCGCATCCGGGACCGGGGCCACCAGATTCTGGAAGTCGGGGGCGGCCGTGTCCGTAGCACGGGCAGGCGCGGTGGATCCCATAACAGCGGGTCCCGAGGCGTTGTCGGTCATAGGGGGTTCTCCTGCAGGTCGCTCGACACGGCAGTGCCAAGATGGTGGGTCAGCAAGTCCGGGCGTGGGTGCCGGTGCCATAGGACCACGGTTTGCTGAATGGTTCTTGAACACGGGCCCAAACGTGTTGATCCCACAGCCGGTCCTTGCTGGTTGGTCGCTTCACTGTCGGCGAAGGGGTGGTTCCGCCTGTTGAAGGACTCCTTGGTGGGGCTCCCTGGTGGGTCCGGCTCCAGCGAGGGCCAGCCCATCGGGTCGGAAATGGCCGGGACGACGGGCAGGGAGGTGATGACTCTGCCACCCCACCGGTCCTGGACGGGGGGAGGAGTAGGGACTGGGACGGCGGTCGGCCTGATCGGGTGAACGAGTCAAGAGCACCCGGTCGGGCTGATCACCGCAGGTCAGTGCAGACTCAGGGCTGTGGTGGTGATCTCGGAGATGCCGATCTGGTCGATCAGTGCCGGAAGGTCCTCGGCCTCGGGTCTGAAGCCCAGCAGCGGCACGGTGGAGCCGGTGTGGTCCTGGGACTTTTCGGTCGGGGAGGTGGCGTAGTGGAGATTCATGCGCCCACCGTCGGTGGTGGCTAAGGTCGCCGTCGCGCCGGCGGACCGTCTCAGGCTGCCTTCACCAGGTCAGGTCGTGGCAGCCGGGCCGGTCGGCGGGTTCTACCTGCAAGGTGGCGTGCTCGATCGCGTACCGTTCGCGCAGCACGTCCTGGGCGCCGACGAGTACCTCCTGGTGGTCCGCGCCGGGGGCCGCGACGAGGTGGGCGGTGGCCACGTTCATCCCCGAGGTCAGCGTCCACAGGTGCAGGTCGTGGACCTGGGCCACCCCGCCGACGTCGCCGAGGGTGGCCGCAACGGTTTGGGGATCGATGCCGGCCGGGGCGTGCTGGCCGAGCACGGCGAGCACCTGCCGTCCGAGGGTCAGCGCCCGGACGATGACGAAGACCGCGATGAGGGCGGCCACGACAATGTCCCAGATCGGATTTCCCGTGAGGATGATCAGGGCGCCGGCGATCATGACGCCCACCGAGCCGGCGGCGTCGGCCACCACCTCGAAGTAGGCGCCCTTGACGTTCAGGCTGTCCTTGGACCCGCTGCGCAGCAGGAGCATGGAGACGATGTTGATGACCAGCCCGATGAAGCCGACGACGAGCATCGTCCCGGAAGTCACCTCGGGGGCCTCGCCGAACCGGCCCATCGCTGAGACGATGACGTAGGCGCCGACACCGAGCATGATCAGCACGACCAGGCCGGAGGCGAAGATCTCGGCCCGGTAGGAGCCATACGTGCGCCGGCCCGTGGTGTCCGGTCTGGTGGCGATGTGGGTGGCCAGCAGTGTGCTGGCCAGGGCCACCACGTCGGCGGCCATGTGGCCGGCATCGGAGATGAGCGCCAGGGAATTGGAGACCAACCCGGCGACGAGCTCGACGACGAAGAAGGTCGCCGTCAGCGCGAACGCCGCAGCCAGCCGCCGGCGATAGCGCCCACCCGCGTGCCCTGCGGTGGGCATGGCCGGCCCGTGGCTGTGCCCGGCGCCCATCAGGAGCTCCCCTCGTGCCGGGTGTGCTCGCGGCTGAGATCGAGCAGCATCCGCACATGAGCATCGGCGAGACGGTAATACACCATCCGCCCGTCCCGTCGGTTCTCGACGACCCCGGCAGTGCGCAACAGGCGCAGGGCCTGGGATACCGCCGTCTCCGGGACCTCCACCGCGGCGGAGAGGTCGCACACGCACAACTCACCGGCCTCGAGCAACGCGTAGAGGATCCGCACCCGACGCGGGTCGCCGAACAACCTGAACATCGCGGCGAGCTGCACCGCCTCGGCGTGCTCGGGAATGTTCTGCCGGGTCAGCGCCACCTTGTCGGGGTGGGCCGCGACGACCACGCAAGTCTCCAGCGGGGTGACCTGAACCATGAGACCTCCTCACATCTGACTAGATCTGCATATGTTATCCCATGGGGCATCTTCCGGTACCCAGGGCCAGCGCCACCTTCACCCAGGGGCGCAACCGATGCCGGAGCGGTCATGCCGCCAGCCCCTCGATGGCCGGTCAGGGTCTCCGGCAGTCTCCAGGGCCTGAGCCCTTTGAGCATCTGCATCGGGCGTCGCGGACTGGTTCACGTCGTGTGGATGGTGCGCCTTGTCCGTCCCGGGCTCATCCTGGCCGGACATGCGCGGCGCATCTGCGGGCTGCCCCCTTCACCGCCTCGTCCAAGCCGACCCTGACCCCGCGCACGTGCCCATCCTCGTCGCATGAGCGCAGCCTTGCGGTGGAAGGGCCTATGCAGGTGCCCTGCTGGTCAAGGGCGGCGTCCTCGTGTGCTGTCTCGGGTACCCGAAATGTTTGCTGGCCTGCCGATTGGCTCCGACGGCTGGTTGCCAGGCGGCGGAACGGGCGCATCCTGACCACGACGGGCCCGGAGGGCCGGGGCGTCACGTCGTCGTGGCTACCGGAACGGTGGCCCAGCAGGGGCCGACCGACTGTCGAAGGCGCTGTGCATTGCTATGTGTCCGGCGGAGATGTTGTTGGTGTCCGCTACCGATGTCGCCGGCGTGATGGGGACCAGCTGCTGTTGCAGCTGGGTCCGGGCTCAGTCTTCGCGACGACCGGGGGTGAGGACGAGCCCGCGCCCGGCGCCGGCGGTCCGGGCCAGGGCCCGCTCCAGCGGGCCTTGCCCGTAGGCGCGTTGCCAGGCCACGGCGAACACCGCCGCCCCGCCTGCGTGGATGAGGAACCACAGCATGGGCACCTCGTAGTGCACCATCGCGGCCAGGGCCAGCAGGTGGGCCGTGTAGAGGGTCAGGGTCATGGAACCGGCAGCACTGAGCGGCAGCAGCCAGGCGCCGGATTTCCGCCCGATGAGCAGGAACGCCCCCAGCACGGCTGTGCCGGAGCCGAGGCCGTAGAGGATGGCGATCGGGGTGTTGGTGTGCGGGCCGGGGATCAGCATCCACCACCACGTGGTGTCGGGCAGGACGGGGTCGGGGCCCCAGATGAGGATCTCGTCGATCTGCTCGTGGCTCAGCGACGGGGTGGAGCTCATCAGTTGGTCGTAGCCGCCGGCCTGGAGGATCAGCACCCAGTAGACCAGCCACGCGGCCAGAGCCAGGATCAGACCGGCTACGAGCAACCGGCCCTGGACGTGCAGGGACCGCAGGTTGAGCCGGCCGATGGCTATGCCGGCGAGCAGGTAGGTCAGGTACGGGAACGCGGGGTAGGTGCCGGTCAACAGCACCTGGGACAGCACGGTGCCGGGGTCGGTGAGCACCCCGGTGATGGTGGGGTTGTAGGTCTCCATCTCCGGTAGCGCGTCGCGCAGGGACTGCATCAGCACGGGGGCGAGCACGGCGTTGACCCCGGCGAGGACGAACAGGGTTCGTGCGGGCAGGTGCAGGAAGGGGATGGCCAGCAGGAAGAACACCCCGTAGTAGATCAAGATGTTGTAGGCCGGCGGGTCCTCCGGCATCACCTGGTTGACGAGCAGACCCAGCACGGTGATCAGCACGGCCCGGACGAGCACCCCCACCCGGTCAGCCGTCATCGTCCGGCCCCGGTGGGGTGTGCCTGCGCCGGTGGAGAAGGCCAGGCCGACCCCGGCCAGCAGGGCGAACAGGGCCGCGGCCCGGCCGGCGAAGAGCTGCCACTGCAGGGTGACCTCGTAGGTCTCGGGGTCCCAGGCGGGCAGAATGTGGATGGAGAACATCCCCAGCAGGGCCAGACCCCGGGCGGCGTCGACCCCCACCAGCCGTGGCTTCTTCACCAGCGGGAGCTCTGAGCCCCCTGTTGGTCCCCGCGTCCCCGAGTTCGGATGGTGGACGTTGACCATGCTGGTGCGTTCCTTCTCTCGGCTGTACCGGCGGGCCCCCGCCCACCGGTCCGGACCTCCGGGCCCTGTCTATCTCCATCCGACCAGGACGGACTTTCCCAGGCTTATCCTTTTCCTGTGTCCTGGCTGTGGAAGCAGCTCCAGTCGCCAGTGCCTGCCGCGAGGCTTGCGGACGGTTTTCTCCGGCCCCGCCACCATCAGCACCACGGACGTGCACCAGGTTCAGAACCGGTGGAGATGGTCAACGATCGGGTTTTCTACGCCCGGGGAGGAGTTGTCCTTGGCCAGACGATGTCCTGCAGACCACCGGGGACCACGCACCGGGTGACGGCAGGGACCGGCCGCGTCGGCGTCTTTGCCCGCCCCGACCGGCTCCGGTCGGCGGCTGATGCCTGTGGGGCTAGCGGTTCTCGGTGCGCTGCTGCAGCTGATCCAGGTAGGCGTTGTAGGCATCCAGATCCGGGGTGCCCCTGACGGCGGTTTCGGCCTCGTCGCGGGCGGCTTTGCGCGCATCGTCGCGGTGCCACTGGCTCATGATGAACAGCAGGATCAGCACGGACGGTAATTCGCCGTAGGACCAGGCCAACGAGCCGGCCAGGACCTGATCGGCCATCGGGTCGAGATCCCAGCTGTCCGGCGGGGTGGCGAAGAAATCCACGACGGGCAGCGGAGCCATCATGACGATGACGCCGAAGAAGGCGTGCAGCGGCATCTCGGGGACAATGTCGGCCAAGCGACTGCCGTAGGTCTGCTTGGTCGGTAGTGGATCGGCCGACAGCAACGGAACGGTGAACAGGATCCCGGAGGCCAAGAACAGCAGTTCCAACCCGGTATGGCCGTACCAGGTGGGCAACAGCCGGTCGTCCAGCCCGCTGAGATACACCCCGTAGAAACTGACCAGGAACAACGGAACCAAAAAGGCGGGATGGACGGCGAACCTGCCCCACCGGGAACGCAGACCCCCCAGGGCCAGACGCAGCACCACGGCGCCGGGTCCGCGGTGGGGTGTGGCCCGCAGCAGCAGGGTGCCCGGGCTGCCCAGGACCAGCAGTGCTGGGACGATCATCATCAGGGTCAGCTGCTGGAACATGAACACGGAGAACATGCGCAACCCGTAGCCTTCGATTCCCGCGCCCATGATGAGCGCGGTGGCCGCGCACCCGGTGAGAAAACACAGGGTCCGCCATACCGGCCACCGCCGGCGTGCTGTCCACAGCCGGGCTGCTCCGGCCAGATACAGCACAGCCAGCACCAGCGCGATGGCCGGGATGAGCGGAACCGGTTGCATCGTGGGAGCCAGGAAGTTCTCCAGGCTCGGGGGCTCGATCGGAACCCAGACCGGGCCCTCCACGCTGCGGTCAACCATGGTCACGGAAAGCATCGACTGCCATGGCCGCATTTTCGCACGCCACAGAACGGTCCCGGGGTCCTGATCGGGCCCTGAGCCCAGGACCGGTCCGAGAGGGGCGGGCGTGCCCCACCGGCCCCGTCCCTGACTTCCATGGGATCTTGGAGGTGGTGGCCGAAGAACCCCGGTGGATTCCGATCACGGCGCGCAGCGGGGCCGAGCCTGGAGACCGGTTCACGTCTGAGCCCGTCAGCTTTTGCACGGGCCCGGCCACGTGTGCTGATCCTGGTGTGCGGATGGGGATCATGATGGGGTGCGGCGCTCGGCCAGCAGGTCCTCCATGTAGTCGATCTCGGAGGTCTGGCTGGTGGCGATCGACTGCGCCAGGGACGTCACCACGGGATTCTCGGTGCGCTCCAGGATGGCCTGGGCCATGGTCGCACCTGCCTGGTGGTGAGGGATCATCAACTCGAGGTAGAGCCGTTCAGCTTCCCGGCCTTCGGCGTCCTCCAGCTGGTCCAGCTGTTCGGCGGTGGCCATACCCGGCATTCGCGCATCCAGGCCCGGGGTCGTGGAGTCCATGCCGGGCATGGACGTGTGGTCCTGCGCGCCGTCGTCCATCCAGGCCATGGTCGGCTGGGGCGAGGCCTGGGGCAGCCCCCACACGGAGAGCCACCCGTACATCTGCCCGGCCTGTTGCTGCTGGGTGCGGGAGATGTCGTAGGCCAATCGGCGGATCTCCGGATCCTCCGTGCGGTCCCGGACCAGGGAGCTCATTTCCACCGCTTGCAGGTGGTGGGTCTGCATGTCGCGGGCGAACCCGGCTTCCGGGCTGCCCTCCGCCGGGGTGGACGACGTTGGAGCGCTCAGCTGCCCCACCGCCCAGCCGGCAGCTGCCAGTAGCACGGCCGCCAGCACCAGCAGGACCCACCGTCCCCGGTGCCCTGCCACGCTCCTGGAGGCGGCGCCGGTGCTGGTGCTCACGCGACCCGGCTGGGGGCATCGATGCCACCGGTGCAGGACGCCCCGGGCTCCGGGGCCTCGGGGGACTGCCAGTACTTGGTCACGAACTGCTCCAGGCGCTCATCCTCGGGGGAGTCCACGGCCACCTGAGCCCCCCACGCCGAGACCATTATGGGGGCGCCCAGATCCTCGTAGGGGGAGAGCACCACGTAGGTGTCGGGGACAGCCTGGCGCAGGGCCTCCACCTGGTCCTCGGACAAGGCGGAGGGGTCGTAAGCGGCCCACACCGCCCCATGCTCCAGGGCGTGCACAGCGTTCTCCTCGGGCACCGGCTCCGTGTAGACCCCGCAGTTGAGCCAGGCACTGGCATGGTCCCCGCCCACCGGGGGCGCCTGCTCGTAGTCCACCGCGGCCTCCACATGGGAGTTGCCGAGGTCGCCGAAGGTCTGCAGCCCGGCGATCTCGATGTCCTCCCGCGCCTGGGGCGGGGGATCGTTGATCACCGCGACGGCCACTAGAGCTGCGACCGCTGCGACAGCGGTCACCGCACCCGCTCCCGCCAGGACCCGCCGCCTACGGGTGGCCCGGGCATCGGCCGCCCAGTGCTGATCCAGCAGCGCAGCACGTTCCTGCCGCGCCCGCTCCGGGTCCGTACCATCCGCCATGCGGTCTCCTCCAATGGACCAAAAAGGGTCTTGCTCCTCCTGAACGGGCAGGACGCTAGCGCACTGTGCTGGGTCTTTCCTGCACGGCCTTCTTCGGAAGATCGTCGACCACCCACCCCTGAACACGTTGACGAGGATGCCCGCTCGGGCGAACTGGGCATCGACGGGGCCGGGAAGACGACGACGGCCGCGGCGCTGGTGGCGGCGGAGCGGCAGGCGGGACGGGAGGTGATCGTGCTACGCAACCGGTCCGGTCGCCGTTGGCTGGCACGCACCTCGGCACGCGTCGGGGTGGAGGTGCCGGTGCGGTGGGCGGACCGGTTCGAAACCGGAGTGCGCACCGTCAACGTCCTGGTCTGCCAGGTGCGTGCCGCACGCCGGGACGGTCTGGTGGTGATCAACCGCCACCTGGTGTGCCAACTGGTGCTGCGACGGGTCCGGGATCTGCCGCCGGGCCGGGTGCTGCCGTGGTTGGCGGTCACCGTGCTGTGCGGGGTTGTTGTGGTCGTTCTCGACGTCCCGGCCGAGACCGCCCATGCACGGATTCCTGCCCGCGGGCAGGATGCCGAGTCGCTGGAGTATCTGCGCGCGGCCCGGGCGAGAACCGCCACTGGGGCACCCAAGGCGGTTCTCGCCCGGCTCGCACGACTCACCGGAGCCAGCGCTCATCATTGAGCTTAAGTAAAGGCGGTGTGTAGATACCATCAAACATGGTTAATAACGGCTGCGCGCCCTATTTTCCGGGTTGGGGAAGAGATAACTTTCAGTGTGAGAACCCCCAGTTCTCATCGGCCGGTGCCCCGGGCAGTCCCTCGGGTCAGTGGTGTGAGGGTGCCCTGGTTCGGCCTCCCCTGAGTCAGGGCACCCTTTCGGACTGGACTGGCGCGGCCTTGGTGCGTTGCGGAGGCGGCGGCCTGTCGTTTCCGCCTGAATGCTGACCCTCGGGCGCCGGGCGGATTCAACGGTGATAAGGGGTCAATATTCGCTCGGCGTTGACACAGCCGGCGTGGGATCTTTCGCGCAGAACCCGGTAAGGCGGCGTCGGTTCTCCACTGTCGTTTGTGCCGCTCGTACGTGAGCCTGCCCTTTTCGTCGGCGGCTCACGCAATCTTCATGGGAACTTGAGAGTCCTGCGACCTGAGCTTTAGGCGCAGCACCCATCGTGAGGGCAATACAACTCCGGGTGCCCTACGGCCTCGGATGCGGCCACGGGTCGCACGCTTCGCCGGCCCTGGAGGGGCCGGCTCGATCAGGGGGAGTCATGAGCGCGATGTCACGGGCGGAGAAACCCGATCCAGCGGGACTGGATGATGCACTGATCCGGCCCACGAGCCGGTTGGTGGGGATCGACGCGGCGAGGGGGTTGGCGCTGATCGGGTTGATGGCCATCCATCTGCTGCCGGCCTGGAACGAGGAGACCGGGGAGGCCAGCTGGTCCTGGCGTTTGTTCTCCGGAGATTCGGCAGCGCTGTTCGCGCTGCTGGCCGGGGTCGGGCTGGCGCTGACCTCCGGGGGGCGTCACCCGCACCAGGGTCGGAAAATGACCGCTGACCGGATCGGGCTGCTGGTACGGGCGGTGCTCATCGCCGCTGTCGGTCTGTGGATCGGCACGCTGATGTCGGAGGACCCGCCGGCCTACAACATCTTGATCTACTACGGGGTGTTCTTCCTGCTGGCGATCCCGTTCCTGCACGCCGGCCCGAAGGTGCTGTTCATCAGCGCTGCGGTCTTCGGGATCGTGTCCCCGCTGCTGATGCAGGGCCTGCTCGATCAGCTGCCCGCCTGGAGCAACTACAACCCCACGCTGACCACCGTGCTCACCGAGCCCGGGGCCACGGCCTCCCAGCTGCTGCTGACCGGGACCTACCCGGCCCTGCCCTACATGACCTACCTGCTGGTCGGACTGGGGCTCGGCCGGTTGAACCTGCGCAAGCAGGAGGTCCAGATCCGGTTGCTGGTCGTCGGTGTCGGGGTCGTGATCTTCGCTCAGGCCGCCTCCTACTTCCTGCTCTACGCCTTCGGCGGCTACCAGCGGCTGCTGGCCGCCTCCTCGATGGGCGAGCACGAGTTGGAGGAAGTGCTGGTGTGGGGACCGGACTCGCTGCCGACCTCCACGGTGTGGTGGCTGGCGATCGCCACCCCGCACACCAACACTCCGCTGGCGATCGCGGCGAGCCTGGGCGTGAGCCTGGCCGTGCTCGGGGCCCTGTTGCTGATCGCCCGGAAGGCCGAGACGTGGCTGATGCCGCTGGCGGCGATGGGGGTCATGACCTTGACCCTCTACACCGCCCACCTGGTGGGCCTGTCCTTCGAGATTCACTACGACCAGCCCTACCTGTGGTTCGTGATCAATCTGGCTGTTGCGGCACTGTTCGCGGTGGCCTGGCACCGCGCCCTGGGCCAGGGCCCACTGGAGCGGGTCGTCAGCCTCAGCGTGAAGGGCACCCGCCGGCTCGTGCTCAACAGATCCTCCGGGGCCTCGCACGGGTAGACGACACTGCACCCCCCACGCGGGCCGTGCCTGCCACCGCAGCTGAACAGCTGCGGTGGCAGGCACGGCCCGTCGTTGTTCCCAGACCTTAAGCCCGGGGCCCTCAGTGTGGCTCAGCCGTTGGGCCGGTGGCGGGGCAGGTGGATCCGGAAGCTGGCCCCGCGCCCGGGGCCGGCGCTGGTGGCTTCCAGGGTCCCGCCCTGGGCCTCGATGAGGGTCTTGCTGATCGCCAGCCCCAGCCCGGAGCCGCCGCGGTGGGCCTCCCGTCCGGTGTTCGCGCGGTAGAACCGCTCGAAGACGTGCGGGAGGCTCTCAGAACTGATGCCCTCCCCGGAGTCGGTGACCGTGTAGGTGACCGCCTCCGGGGCGTGGTCGGTGTGCAGGGTGATGGTGCCCCCCGGCGGGGTGTGGCGCAGGGCGTTCTCCAGCAGGTTGCTCAGCACCTGGCCCATCCGCTCCGGATCCAGCGGGATCGGGGTGACGTCCATGCCGGTGCTCAGCGAGGTGATCGACACTCCCTTGCCGGCGGCGTCGGGCTCGATGGCCGCGACCGCCTGGTCCGCCAGGTGCTGGGGGTCCTGGGGGGTGAGCTGCATCCGGGTCATGCCTTCTTCGGCGGCGGTGAGCTGGCGGATGTCGCGGGCCAGGCGCTCCAGGCGGGTGATCTGGGCGTTGAGGATCCCGGTGGTGTGCCCGTCGAGTTCCACCACCCCGTCCTCGATGCCTTCCAGATGTCCTTTGAGACTGGCCAGCGGGGTGCGCATCTCGTGGGCCAGATCGGCCAGCATCTGGCGCCGGGTGGTGTCCACGGCGTCGAGCCGGGCGGCCATCTCGTTGAAGGAAGAGGCCAGGGAGTCGAACTCCGGGCCCAGCTTCGCCGAGGTGACCCGAACCTCATAGTTGCCCGCGGCGACCTCACCGGCGGCGGTGCTGAAGGAGGCCAGGGACCGCCCGATGGTGCGGTAGAGGTAGAAGGTCAGCAGCCCGGCGATGTAGAGGGCCGGCAGCCCGCCGATGACCAGGGCCGTGAGACTCACCGAGCGGAAGGCGTCCTGAAGGTGCACCAGCCCGGTGGCCGCATCGGCGTGACCGGCCTGAACGAGCTCGTGGTAGAACATGTTCGGCCCGATCAGCACCGCGGTCACGACCACGATGATCAGCCCGACGGCCAGCACCGCGGTCTGGGCCAGCATCAACCGCACCGTCAACGGACTCCAGGACCAGCGTCGGCCCGTCGAGGTGGTGGTGCTCATCGGCCGGTGCCCATCCGGTAGCCGACCCCGCGGATGGTGTGGATGAATTTCGGGTCGGTGGCCGTATCGCCGAGCTTCTTGCGGATCCGCCCGATGTGCACGTCCACCAGGTGCTCGTCCCCGGTCCAGTGCGTGTCCCAGACCATCTCCACCAGCTGCCGGCGAGAGAGCACCAGCTGCGGGTTGGTAGCCAGACACAGGAGCAGGTCGAACTCGATCCTCGTCAGCGCCACCGGCTCCCCGCCCAGATGCACTTCCCGGGCGGCCTCGTCCACCACCAGGTCCCCGATCACCAGCGCCTGGTCCTGACCCGCCGGCTCCGGGGCGGGGGCGGGCCGGGTGCGCACCCGGCGCAGCATGGCCTGGACTCGGGCCACGAGCTCACGCGGGCTGAACGGTTTGGTCACGTAGTCGTCGGCGCCCACCGACAGGCCCACGATCTTGTCGATCTCGTCGTCGCGGGCGGTGAGCATCAGCACGTGGCAGTCCGAGAAGGTCCGCACCTGACGGCACACCTCGATCCCGTCGATCCCCGGCAGCCCCAGGTCCAGCACCAGCACGTCCGGGGAGAAGTCGCGCACCGCGGCCACCGCCTGGTTGCCGTCATGGCGCACCGCGACCTGAAGGCCGGCCTTACGCAGATACTCCACGACCAGTTCCGCCAGGTCGACCTCGTCGTCGACCACCAGGACACGTCCGGGAGAGGGAATGGACATGACGCCTCCGTGGGTTCGTGGGGGTTGGGACGATTTCCCTGAAATGGAGTCTCCGATCGTGGTTCAGATGACGGATCCTTCACGAGGTTCACCCTTCCTCATTGCGCATCCAATCGTCTGCAGGTCCAGGTTGGCGACCGCTGTCATGGAAGATCTCGAGGTTCCCGGCGCCCCGATCATGGCGACCCACCAGGAGACGGGCGCTTGAGCCCCTTCGCGGGGCTCCTCGTGGCAACCACACGGCTCAGGTCTCCCTGCCCAGATTGGGGCTGGTTTTCCCGCGCCGTGGCCCTGCTCCTGCACATCTGGAGGCAGCCTTCGACGGGGTCCGTGGTGGCCTACGGGTGTCGGAGCGCAATGCACTGGTAGGTGGACACAAGGGCGCGTCCAACTGTGGAAGGCAGGGACATGCCCCCGGCCAGGGCAAAGTGTTGCTGGTGGAGTGTGTCGTGCAGACCACTTGCGTGGAGCGAGCGGGGGACTGGTGTCAGCTTTCTCGGGTGGCGATGGCGGCGTCGTCGACCGGGGACTGCTGCGGGGACTCCGCCGCCAGCTCCGGGTGGTGCAGGTCCAGGGCGGGACGCTCGGAGCGGATCCGCGGCAGCGAGGTGAAGTTGTGCCGCGGCGGCGGACACGACGTCGCCCACTCCAGCGATCCGCCGAACCCCCAGGGGTCGTCCACCTCGACCTTCGTGCCGTGGCGCCAGGTCGTGTACACGTTCCAGAAGAACGGGATCATCGACACGCCCAACAACATCGCCCCGATGGTGGAGATCTGGTTCATCCAGGTGAAGTCGTCCTCCGGCAGGTAGTCCGCGTAGCGGCGCGGCATCCCCGAGACCCCCAGCCAGTGCTGGATCAGGAAGGTCATGTGGAAGCCCAGGAACAGCAGCCAGAAGTGGATCTTGCCGATCCGCTCGTTGAGCATCTTGCCGGTGAACTTCGGCCACCAGAAGTAGAACCCGGCGAACATGCCGAAGACCACGGTGCCGAAGAGCACGTAGTGGAAGTGGGCGACCACGAAATAGGAGTCGTTGAGATGGAAGTCCAGTGGCGGGGACGCGAGGATCACCCCGGTCAGACCACCGAAGAGGAACGTGAACATGAAGCCCAGCACCCACAGCATCGGGGTCTCGAAGGTGATCGAGCCCTGCCACATGGTGCCGATCCAGTTGAAGAACTTCACCCCGGTGGGAACGGCGATCATCATGGTCATGAACGCGAAGAAGCTCAAGAACACCGTACCGGTGACGTACATGTGGTGAGCCCACACCGTCACCGACAGCGCGGCGATGGCGATCGTGGCGAACACCAAGCCCTTGTAGCCGAACAGCGGCTTGCGGGAGAACACCGGGATGATCTCGGAGACGATGCCGAAGAACGGCAGGGCGAGGATGTAGACCTCGGGGTGGCCGAAGAACCAGAACAGGTTTTGCCACAGCACCGGCCCACCGTTGGCGGGGTCGAAAATATTGCCACCGAGGGTGCGGTCCATGCCCAGCGCGAACAGCGCGGCAGTGAGTGGGGGGAAAGCCATGATCACCAGCAGCGAGGTGATGAGCACGTTCCAGGTGAACAGGCCCATCCGCCACACGGTCATGCCCGGGGCGCGCATCGCGATGATCGTGGTGATGAAGTTGACCGCGCCCATGATCGTGCCGAAACCGGACAGGATGAGCCCGAACACCCACAGGTCACCCCCCACGCCCGGGGTGAAGGACGCGTTGGACAGCGGTGCGTAGGCGTACCAGCCGAAGGAGGCCGCGCCCTGCGGGGTGAGAAAGCCGGCGGTGGCGATCAGGGACCCGAACAGGAAGAACCAGAACGCCAGGGCGTTCAGCCGCGGGAAGGCGACGTCGGGGGCCCCGATCTGCAGCGGGACGATGACGTTGGCGAAGCCGACGAACAGCGGGGTGCCGAACATCAGCAGCATGATCGTGCCGTGCATGGTGAACAGCTGGTTGTACTGCTCCTTGGTCTCCAGGATCTGCATACCTGGGGCGAACAGCTCGGCACGGATCAGCAGCGCCATCACACCGGCGATGCAGAAGAAGCCGAAGGAGGAGATCAGGTACATGTACCCGATCGTCTTGTGGTCGGTGGACGTGAGCCAGTTGACGACCATCCGTCCCTTGGACCGCGGCACGACCACCGGTGCAACCGCGGGACGTTCCTCGGCGGTGTACTCGTAGATAGCCATGCGACCTCCTCAGGCCTCCCGTACTTCGAACCTCGGTCACCGTAGCGCACCCAGCGGGGACCCACCGGTGTGAATCTTCCACTGAAATTCCCAGGAATCTCCCCAAATGCTCACCCCTGAACATGAGAGACCAGGCATCATTCCCCGGCACCACAGGACAATTCAGTCCGCGCGGCCGTGGGCCCACCGCCGCGTCCCGTCCCACCTCATCTTCTTTACCGTCGTCTCTTCACGGGAAGATGCCAGATAAGTATCTGCTGAGCATCAGGACTTCATCGAATATTGATTATCTCTATACGTGATCTATACACTCCCGAATCGGATTGTGATTGTTCCGTAATAGACCTGTTATTGTGCACGGTGTGCCGGTTGCTGATCCGCTCGGCATCCCCGTGGCACATCGCCGAGTTCTGCCGGTGCCCGGGGTTCCTGAAGAGAAATCGCTTGGCAGAAGCGGGGAAACCATTTCCGGTCCCGGTGTGCCGGGGCCTTGGGGTTAAGTCGTTCAGAGCGCGTGCGTCCTGAACGGCCGGGTGTCTCCCACCCGAACCCGACAGCTCACCTCGTAGGCAAAGGGAGGAACCCACCCATGTCGCTTTTCAAGCAGAACACTGCCCGCCACCGCGCCGGGACCACCTCGCGCGCCGGGCGCACCACCGCCATCGCCGCCGCTGCTGGTGTGGCCGTGATGGGCTCCATCGCCCCGGCCCAGGCCTACGCCGAGATCCCCGCCGCCTCCGGGTCCTCCTATGCGGCTCCGGCCGCAGGGATGGCCAATCTGGCCTCTTACACCACCCAGGCCCCGGTCACCGCGCAGCCCGCCGACCAGGCCCCGGCCCCGCAGCAGGGCGCCGCCACCTCGAGCGTGAGCCCGCAGTCCACCGCCATCACCGAGATCGCCCCGGCCGCCGGCGGCATCGTGGGCACGGCCATGCAGGGCGTGGGCACCGGCTACGTCTGGGGCGGGACCTCTTTCGGGGCCTGGGACTGCTCCGGGTTCACCGGGTGGGTCTACGCCCAGAACGGCATTGACCTGCCCCGCACCAGTTTCCAGCAGATCGCCGCCGCCACCCCGACTTCCACCCCGCAGCCTGGGGACCTGGTGTCTCAGAACGGTGGCAACCACATCGGCATCTACATCGGTGGCGGCAAGATGGTCTCGGCGCTGAACCCGACCCAGGGCACCTTCGTCCACTCCGTCAACGCCATGCCCCTCGACGGGTACTACACCTACCGCTGAGCCGGACTCGCTGCTGCGGTGGCGGCCGGTCGTTGCCGGACCATCCATCGAGTGTGGAGTGCCCCGACAGGATCCTCGCCGGTGAACCTTCGGGGCACTCCGCGCCTGGATGCAGTCTTGAACAGTCGCGACGATCCTGCCGCCCTGCGCTCGGCAGGGAATCTGTGCGCGGATGTCGACCTTGCTGTACGGCCCCGGAAAGTACGCATGGCCTTGCCTCACCTCCCGCTGGATACGGGCAGCACTCTTCCCGCCCGGCAGGGGCATTGGAGCGACGGCCGCCCGGGGTGCGGTGATGGCTCGGGGGACGGGGATGTCGCAGTGGCGGACGGCACCCCCGTCCGCTCTCACCGTAAGAATGCAAGCTGGACATTGCCCGATCATCCAGGGGAGCCCCATCTCATTTGATACAGCTTCTACTGTACGGTTAGTGCATGAGGATCTTGTCCCCGGTCGAGGTGATGTCTCGCTTCGGCAAAGCACTGGCCGATCCCACCCGGGCCGCGGTGCTGCTGCAGCTGCAGCAGGGCCCGGCGGTGCCTTCGGAACTGGCGGACCGGATCGGGGTGAGCCGTCAGACCCTGTCCAACCATCTGGCCTGTTTGCGTGACTGCGGGCTGGTCGTGGGCGTGCCGGCCGGGCGCAACGTGCGCTATGAACTCTCGGACCCGAAGCTGACCCACGCGCTGGAAGATCTGCTGGGCACCATCCTCACCGTCGAGTCGGTGTGCCAATGCAGGACGCCCGAGTGCGCCGCTGCGGACCGCACCGATGACGCCACCACCCAGGAGATCCCGGCATGAGCGCGGAGCACCACCACGCCCACGCCACCATCGGGCGGCGGGGCAAGCTGGCGGTGGTCTTCGCCATCACCGCCACGATCATGGTCGCCGAGATCATCGGCGCGGTGATCTCGGGCAGCCTAGCGCTGCTGGCCGATGCCGGACACATGCTCACTGACTCGGCCGGACTGCTGATCGCCTTCACCGCTGCGACCTTGGCTCTGCGACCGGCCACGGAGAAACACACCTGGGGTTACCAGCGCGCTGAGATCGTCGCCGCGGCCGCCCAAGCGTCCGTGCTGCTGGCCGTGGGCGGATTCATCGCCGTCGAAGGGGTGCGCCGGCTGTTGGAGCCACCGGAGGTCGAGTCCACGGCCATGCTCTGGTTCGGAGTGATCGGCCTGGTCGGCAACGTCATCGGCCTGGCCATCCTCGCCTCCGGGCGGGGGGAGAACCTGAACATGAAGGCCGCGTTTCTGGAGGTGGCCAACGACGCCCTGGGCTCGGTGGCGGTGATCGTCTCCGCGATCGTCATCGCCACCACCGGGTGGACCCGGGCGGATGCGATCGTGTCCTTGTTGATTGCCGCCCTGATCGTGCCCCGGGCTCTGATCCTGCTGCGCGACACCATTGAGGTCCTGATGGAAACCACCCCGAAGGGCCTGGACCTCGAGCAGGTCCGCACCCGCCTGGAAGCCCTGCCGCACGTGGTGGGTGTGCACGACCTGCACGCCTCAAGGATCGACTCCGACACCCCGGTGCTCTCGGCCCACGTCACCGTTCACGACGGCTGCCTGAGTGCTGAGCACACCGGGGTGGTGTGAGACCCTCCACCCCTGACCCCCTCCCATCCCTGGTACACCCTGCTGCCCGAGACTGAACGGAAACCCCCTGTGAGCACTACCGCCAGCACGCCCACCCCACAGCAGAAGCCCTCGAAGGCCAAGATCATCGTGTGGGTCCTCCTGGCTGCCGTCGTGGCGGCCGTGGCCATCCCGATCCTCATCGCCCGGGCCAATTCCACCCCGGCGGTGCCCGACGACGCGGGGCAACTCGTGCGGGAGAACAGCCGGGTGCTCTCGAAGGCCCCCAACGAACAAGCCGTGCTGGTGGAGTTCCTGGACTATGAGTGTGAAGGGTGCCGGGCCGCCTACCCGTTCGTCGAGGAGCTGCGGGCCGAATACGCCGACACCGTCACCTTCGTCCACCGCTACTTCCCGTTGCCGGGCCACCGCAACTCCATGAACGCCGCCCTCGCGGTGGAGGCCGCGGCCCAGCAGGGACAGTACGAGGCGATGTACCAGCGCATGTTCGAGACCCAGGAACAGTGGGGAGAGTCGGGCGAGGACCAGAGCGCGGTCTTCCGCGGCTTCGCCGAAGACCTCGGCTTGGACATGGCCGCCTTCGATGCCGCGGTGGCCGATCCGGCCACCCAAGAGCGCATCGAGCTCGACGTCGCCGACGGTGAGGCTCTGGGGGTGGGCGGGACCCCGACGTTCTTCCTCAATGGGGAGGTGCTCAACCCCGAGTCCCTGGAAGCCTTCCGGGACGCCGTCGAGACCGCGGCCACCGACTGACAGTGATGAAGGCCTCCTCACCCCACACGTCCACCCCGCCGCTGCCCCTCCGCACGATTCCCAGGCCGGCGCCGGCTGGGCGGCGCCGGCGCGCCGTCGCTGCCGTCTGCATCGGTGTCGGGCTGGTGACCCTGGCCGTGCTGTGGATGGCCCTGGGCTCCTCCGGGGCCACCGCGCCCCGGGAGGTGCTCGACCCCGGGGCCCTGGTGCGCTGGGGGCTGCCGCTGGCCACGACCGTGCATCACCTGGCCATGGGCATCACCTGGGCCGGGCTGGTCTTCGCCACCACCGTAGTGCCCCGATCCACTCCGGTCACCGGGGCGGGGCAGGCCGGGGCCGAACACCCGGCCTTCGCCCGGGCCATGACGGTGGCCGCGGCCGCCGCCGGGGTGTGGACCCTGGCCGCGGTCGCGATCATCGTGCTCAGCTACGCCGACACCATCGGGACCCCGGTCTCCGGCTCGGCCGAGTTCACCGGGCAGCTGGGCTACTACGTGACCCGTCTGATCCCTGGCCAGGCGTGGGCGGTGACCGCTGTGACCGCGGCCCTGACCACCACCCTGGCCGTGCTCGCCCGCTCCCCGGTGCCGGTGGCCGCCACCGCCCTGGTGGCCCTGGCCGCCGTCATCCCGCTGTCCCAACTGGGACACGTGGCCGGGGTCGATGACCACAACGGGGCCGTCAACGCTCTGGCCCTGCACCTGCTCGGTGCCGGGATCTGGACCGGCGGGATCATCGTGCTCGCCCTGCTCGCCCCGCTGCTGACCATTCCGGCCGCAGGCCACCAGACGGCTCGGACCGTGCTGGAACGCTTCTCGACCCTGGCCGGGGTGGCCTTCGTCCTGGTCGCCGTCTCGGGGGTCATCAACACCATCTACCGGATCGGTGGCTGGGACGGGCTGAACTCCGGCTACGGGGCACTGGTGATCGCCAAGACGATCGCCACCGTGGCCCTGGGCGTGCTGGGGTACCTCAACCGCCGGGCGATCACCGCCGGCACCCCGAGGCTGGGCCGGGTGTGGCGACTGATCACCGTGGAAGTCTTCATCCTCTGCGCCGTGATGGCCCTGGGCGTGGCCCTAGGGCGCACTCCCACTCCGGTGCCCCTAGAGCGGCAACCGGACATCACCCCCGCGGAGATCCTCACCGGCTACCTCCTGCCCCCGCCCCTGAGCTTCTCCGGCTGGTTCACCCAGTGGCGCGTCGACTGGCTGTGGATCGCCGTGGCGATCCTCGCCGCCTGTCTCTACCTGGGCGGGGTACGACACCTGCGCCGCACCGGCGCACCATGGCCGGTGGCGCGCACGGCCGCGTTTATGGCCGGTCTGGTGCTGCTGGTCTACGTCACCTGTGGGGCGATGGCCCTCTACGCCCCGATCCTGTTCAGCGTCCACACCACCGCTCACCTGCTGCTGAGCTTCCCGGTGCCGCTGCTGCTGATCGCCGGGGCCCCCGGCCGCCTGGCCGCGGCCCTGGTGCCGACCCGCACCGACGGCAGCACCGGGGCGCGCGAGCTCGCCGCCGCATGGCGCACCTCCCGGGCCGGGGCCCTGCTGGCTCACCCGGCCCCGGCCGGGATCCTGGTCCTGGCAGGGCTGGGTGTCTTCTACTACACCCCCGCCTTCGCCCTGGCCCTGCACACCCACGTCGGCCACGAACTGATGAACACCACCGCCGTGGCCCTGGGCCTGATCTTCGCTACCGCCGCGCTGGCCGCCCCACCGGACCGCAGAGCGGTGCGCACGCAGGCCTTGGTGCTGCTCGCGGTGGCCACCGTGCTGGGGATCTGGGCGGTGTTCACGGCCCTGTCACCGACGGTGATCCAACCAGAGTGGTTCTCCGGACTCGGCCGAGACTGGGGGCCCTCCCCGCTGGCGGATCAACAATCCGCAGCCACCAGGATCATCCTGGCCGGGGTCCTGCCCCTGCTGGCCGCGGCCCTGGCCGTCCTGGCCCGAGGACACCAGCACGGCACCACCGACGCCACCGTTGATCGAGGAACCCCCAAGGACATCCACCATGGCTGAAACCACCACCAGCGCCCACCCTCACCCAGGCGCCGGCCCGGTCGCCGAAGAGCACCTGCCCGGCTTCGCCCGCCACCGCCCCTTCGCCCTGGTCCTGTTGGTGACCGGGGTGATCGGGTGGGTCGCCTCGGCGATCCTGGTGCTCGAGCGCCTTCAGCTCTACAAGGACCCGGGCCACGTCACCAGTTGTGACATCAACCCCTGGGTGTCCTGCGGGCGCGTCATGGGCACCTGGCAGTCGGAACTCTTCGGCTTCCCCAACCCGCTGATCGGCATCGTCGCCTTCGCGGTGGTGATCACCACCGCCATGGCCGCCCTGGCCGGGGCACAGTTCGGACGCTGGTACTGGATCGGCCTGCAGGCAGGGGTCACTCTCGGGGCGGTGTTCGTGATCTGGCTGTGGTCCCAGGCGCTGTTCACCATCTACATCCTGTGCCTGTACTGCATGATCGTGTGGGCGGCGATGATCCCGCTGTTTCTCCTGCTCACCGTGCGCAACCTCGCCCACGGCATCATCCCCGCCCCGCCCCGGTTGGTGCGGTTTGCCTCCGAGTGGGCCTGGACTCTGGTGGTCATCGCCTACGTGGCCGTGGCGGCCTCGGTGTTCTTCCGCTTCTTTTCTATCTTCACCGGTCTCTGACCAGCCCCTGAGCGACCTCGGCTCCGGCGTCTCTCGATGGAGAGGCGCCGGGGCCGAAATCTGTCCGGGATCAAAGGAGGGGACCGCCCCCTCAGCGTCAGGGGGTGCAGCTGTTCCTGGTGGTCCTCGGTGAGATCTCTGCGCGGGCATAGCGCTCCGGCGGGATCGACTGGGTGCGTCGGCCGTCGCCGCGGGATCCACTTCCGCTGAGGCCATCGATGATCGAGCGATCGCCCAGCGCCCCGAATGCCAGTACGCCGATCAGCAGCACCACCACTATTAGCAACAGGAGCCACAGCCCCATGTCCATCACGCCACGGCAGCGCACCGCACGGGGGACCTTCGCGAGTTGGTGAGGACCGGGCAACTGCGCATCCTGCTCGCGACGTCAAAAAGATATCCGCCGGGCCGTGGCGGCGCCGGGACAACCACCGTGAAAGGACTGCTCTTGGCATCGGGAGTTCATCACGGTGCTGGCCGGGGGCCACGATCGGCCCACCCTGCGCTGAGCCGGAGGCCCGCTCCGCGGGGCTTACAGCCCGGAATAGGAGTGCAGTCCGGTGAACACCGTGTTCACCACGACGAAGTTGAAAATGACGCAGAGGTAACCCGCGATCGACAGCCACGCCGAGCGGGTGCCGGTCCAACCGCGGGTGGCGCGGGCGTGCATGTAGGCGGCGTAGACCACCCAGATCACGAACGTCCACACTTCTTTGACGTCCCAGCCCCAGTAGCGCCCCCAGGCCTGCTCGGCCCAGATCGCGCCGGCGGCCAGGGTGAAGGTCCAGAACGCGAAGCCGACCGCGTTGAGCCGGAAGGACAGGTTCTCGAGCGCCTGGGAGGAGGGGACCATGGCCAGGAAGCCCATACCGGGGGCCTCCCCGGCGAGGATCGTCCGCTCCCGCCGGGCCTGCAGCAGCTGCAGGACCGCCATGGCGAAGGTGATGGTGAAGATCCCGGAGGCGGCCACCGCGATGGACACGTGGATCACCAGCCACCAGGACTGCAGGGCCGGGACCAGCGGGCCCACCGGGGTGGGGAACCCGATGGTGGCCGCGGTCAGCATGATCACCACGAGCCCGGACACGAGGACCCCCACGAAGCGCAGGTCACGCCGCCACAAGGAGACGAGGTAGACACCGGCCACGACCAGGGCCCCGGTGGTGGAGAACTCGTACATGTTGCCCCACGGCACCCGCGCCGCGGCGATCGCGCGGGTCACTACAGCTGCCGTGTGGAGGGCGAAGCCCAGGACCATGACCGTCACAGCCACCCGCGCGGCCGGGCGGCGTTCCCCGGTGTAGCGCATCTGCGCATCGGCCACGTGCTCGGCCAGCACAGAGCGGGCAGCGGCGCGGTAGCCGCGCCCGCGGTCCCCGGCGCCCAGACCGGCCCGCGGGTCGGTGGCCTCCAGGGGGCGCGCGTTCCCGGCGCCGGCCGACGCGGCGCCGATCAGCGCACGGTCGGCCTCGGTGTGGCGGCCGGTCTGTCCGGGTGCGTGGAGGGTCTTGGCGTGGGGGGCCATGTCCCAGGCGAAGGCGATGAAGCTGACCAGGTAGGTCATGGCGGCCAGGAGCATGAACAGTTCGCTCCAGGTGCCCAGGGTCTCGTTGACGGGCATGGGCACTTCCTCTCAGTTGGTGGTGGGGCCGCGGCGGGCCCGGTCCGTGGTCTTCTCGGGGGCAGACTCTGTGCGGTCACCGGCGTCATCGCGCACCCCGATCGCCTTCCAGTGGGTGGTGAACAGCTCGCCCAGCGACTCGGCCTCCGTACGCAGTCGGGGGTCCTCGCCGCGGGCCAGCAGCCCGTACTCCACCACGGTGGCCGGACGGCCCTGATCGTCGAGGTCGGTGGTGGCGCGCACCCAGACGCGGCGGCGGGAGATGAACATCGACATCAGCAGCCCGGCGAAGGCGGCCACGAAGGAGATGAAGGCCCCGGTGCGTCCCGGGTCGTAGACGATGTCCAGGCCCACGTAGCGCTTCACGTCCAGAAACTCGATCGTGCCCTTGCCCTCGGGCAGCTCGTGCACGGGGTTCGCGGCGTCCAGGGTGATCGCCCCGTTGTCACTCATCATCGAGTTGAGCTCGGTGAGCGGTGCCACGTCGAGGACGTACACGTTCTGCGGCTTACCGGTGTCCAGGCCCAGATCCCCGTAGTAGGAGGACAGGATCAGGCGGGGGTTGGCCAGACCCGGATCGCCCGAGCGCGGCATCCCGTCCGGGCCGGTGACCGCGGTGGGCAGCAGCAACCCGGTGAAGCCCAGCTGGTCGGGGCGCGCGTCGGGGACCTTGAGGGTCAGGTTGGAGGTGTAGACCCCATCGACCGGGATCGTCACCACCGGGCCCTCGAACGCCACCTCCCCGTTGCCGTCGGTCACCCGGATCACCGGGGCGTAGCCGTTGCCCACCAGGTAGGACTTCACCCCGTCGACGTTGACCGGTGCATTGACTTTCAACGTCTCCTGCCGCGGGGCCGCACCGGGGGCGTCCTCGATGGTGACCTCGGCGGTGAAGTCGATCGGGGCCCCGTAGTTCCGAGGGTTGGTGGTGTCGCGGTAGAACTCGGAGGAGAAGTCGTCCAGGCGCAACGAGAAAGGGGGCAGCCAATCGGGGTTGTAATTGGTGCCCGGGGTGAAGGAGTCATAGCCGATCAGGGTGTTCACGAAGGACTCGTCCTCCACCAAGATTTTCTGCCCCTTGTAGCCGAACAAAGAGCCCACGGCCACGGAGATCAGCACCCCCAGCAGGGCCAGGTGGAAGACGACGTTGCCGACCTCCTTCCACATCCCCCGCTCGGCGGCCACCGACGGGGCGGCCGTGCCGGTCTCGCGTACGGCCACCCGATAGCCGCGCCTTTTGAGCAGCCGGGCGGCCTCAGCCACGACCTCGTCCGGGGCCGGTGCCGCCGCGCTGTCGCACCCGCCCAGGGTCAGGGACCGGTGTTCGGGCAGCCGCTCCAGCCGACGTGGGGTGCGCGGAGGCTCGGCCCGCCACGCCCGCCAGTGCTTGCCCGCCCGCGGGAGCACGCAGCCCACCAGGGAGACGAACAGCAGGATGTAGATCGCGGAGAACCACGCCGAGGAGAAAACATCGAAAAGCTGCAACCGGTCCAGCCACGGTCCCAGGGTCGGGTTGTTGTCGATGTAGTCGCTCACCCGAGCGGGGTCCTGGATGCGCTGGGGGAAGATCGACCCGGGCACAGCCGCGACGGCCAGCAGCAGCAGCAGGAACAGGGCGGTATTCATCTTCGTCAGCTGGGTCCAGGCCCACCGGGCCATGCCCACTGGTCCCAGAACCGGAACCTCGACATCGCCGGGACCCTGGCCGGACCCGCCGGAGGGAGCACTCCGGGCATTTCTGCTGGTGGTGTCCTCGGGAGTGTTCTCGGCGTCGCCGGTGGCGCTCACGGTGACCTCTTCGTCCCCGGGGCGGGGACCGGGTGGAGTGCCGGTGCTCATGCCGTCTCAGCCGCCACGTCGGCCAGGAGCGTTTCGAGGATCGAGCGATCGGCCAGGCCCAGGATGCGGGCCGCCACCCGACCTTGGGCGTCGAGCACCAGCGTGGTGGGCACCGCCTGCGGGGGCACGTAGGCGCTCAGGGCCATCAGCACGTCCCCGTCCTTGTCTTCGAAGGAGGGGTAAGGGATCTCGAAGGTGCGCTCGAAGGCTTGCGCGGTGGCTCGCTCGTCGCGCAGGTTCACCCCGTAGAAGGTGACCTGCCCCGCGAAGCGCTGGGCGAGCTCCTTCAGATCGGGGGCCTCCACCCGGCACGGGGCGCACCCGGCGTACCAGAAGTTCAGCAGGACGGGGGTCCCGCGCAGGTCCGCGGCCGAGGCCTGGGTGGCGTCGAAGAAGGTGCCGGTGAACTGCACCGGTTCCCCGCGCTGGTCCGGGGCGTATGCGGAGACCGTGCCGTCCCCGCCGATGTAGCCCTTCCCATCTCCGGCATTGGCCTGCTGGGCCAGCGAGTCCTCCTCGGCACCGCAACCAGTCAAGCTCGCTCCAAGGGCACCCAGAGCGGTCAGGGAAAGCACACGGCGTCGGGACAGCGTGGCCGTGGGGAGGATGAGGCGGGAGGTCGCGAACATTTCACCAGGGGATCAGATCGAGGTGGGCAGGAGATGACCGGGTCGAACCCCACTCACTATGGCCAGCGAAACTGATGAGCCCCTGGACGCCCCTCCTGTCGGCGCTCCGGGACGGAGCTCGCCCAGGCCCGGGGGGCACCCCCACCGGCGTGCTCATGCGGTAGGCACCTCATGGCCATGGGATCCGTTCCCGCCGACATGGAACGGTAGGAAAAGCTGTGACGGGTGACCGGCCACCTCTTATGCGTGGTCCTCGGTGCGCGGTGGCACCATCGTGCCCACCAGGAGGGCAACCACCCCGGTGGTGACGAAAACGTCGGCGAGGTTGAAGGTGGGGAACCACCCGGTGTGCAAATAGTCCACCACCCCGTCCCCGTCGAGGCGGTCGAGGAAGTTCCCGATAGCGCCCCCGAGCAGCAGGGTCGCTCCGACGCGGGTGAGCCGGGTGAGGGTGGGTACCGCAATGAGCAGGTACCAGGTCAGCCCGGCGATGATCGCCCCGGTCGCGGCGATGACGACCCAGGAGGGCAGGGCCGCCCCGAGGCTGAAAGCCACCCCGGGATTGTGGTGCAGGCGCAGCATGAGCAGCCCCAGATCCACCGCCTCGCCGCTCGCAAGCCGGGCTTCGGCCACGGCTTTGACGATCAGGTCGACGGCGGCCAGCCCTGCCGCCCCGACCAGCAGAACAACTGTCCTGCGGCGGGTCTCCGGCCTGCTCGAGGCGCCGGTGCGGGGCGGGGGAGCGTCGCTCATGCGGCCGGTTCCAGGGACGGTGCGGGCTGGGCGGCCGGGCGCGCAGTGTCACGGCGGATCCGGCCGGCGCGCACCCCGTTGGCGATGATCAGGATCTCGGCCACCTCGTGCACCAGCACCACCGCGGCCAGCCCCAGGATGCCGAACAGTGCCAGGGGGATCAGCACCGCGATCAGCGCCAGGGACACCCCGACGTTCTGCAGCATGATCGACCGGGTCCGCCGGGCGTGGCCGAGGGCCTGGGGCAGGTGCTGGAGGTCCTCGCCCATCAAGGCGATGTCGGCGGTCTCGATGGCCACGTCGGTGCCCATCGCGCCCATGGCGATGCCGATGTCGGCGGTGGCCAGGGCCGGGGCGTCGTTGACGCCGTCACCGACCATCGCCGTGGGGCGCTGCTCCTTGAGGGTGCGGATGATCTCCGCCTTGTCCTGTGGGCGCAGGTCGGCGTGGACCTGGGTGATGCCGGCGGCCTGGGCCAGGGCGGTGGCGGTGAGGGTGTTGTCCCCGGTGAGCATCGCGGTGGTGTACCCGGCGCGGTTGAGCCGGGTGATCACCTCTCGGGCTTCCGGGCGCAGCTCATCACGCACCGCGACTGCCCCGATGACATCCCCGTCCTGCTCGATGAGCACGGCCGTGGCACCGGCGCGCTGCATCCGCTCGATGTCTCCGGCCAGGGGCCCGGGGGTGATCCACCCCGGGCGGCCCAGGCGCAGGCGCGCACCCTCGAAGGTGCCGAACAGCCCGGCCCCGGGAACGGTGTCCACCTGGGTCACCTCGGCCTGCTCAGGTGTGGCGGCGAGGATGGCCCGGGCCAGGGGGTGTTCGCTGCGGGCCTCCAGCCCGGCCGCCAGCGACATCACCCGTTCCCGGGTCACCCCGGGACTGGTGGCGACCTCGATGACGGCCGGGTTGTTGCGGGTGAGGGTGCCGGTCTTGTCCAGGGCGATGGTGCCGATCTTGCCCAGGGTCTCCACCGCGGCACCGCCCTTGATCAGCACCCCGATGCGGCTGGCCGCCCCCACCGAGGCCACCACGGTCACGGGCACCGAGATCGCCAGCGCACACGGTGAGGCCGCCACCAGCACGACCAGGGCGCGTTCGAACCACAGCAGCGGCTCCCCGACGATGAACCCGTAGGCCACGATCAGGGCCGCGGCGATGAGGATCCCCGGCACTAGCTTGCTGGCGATGGCATCGGCCAGCCGTTGGCCGGGGCCCTTGCGGGACTGCTCGGTCTCGACGATGTGCACGATCTTCGCCAGAGAGTTGTCCTCGGCGGTGCTGGTGACCTCGACCTCCAGCGGGCCGGTGCCGTTGATGGACCCGGCGTAGACCTCCGAACCCGGTCCGACCTCCACCGGCACGGACTCCCCGGTCAGCGCCGAGGTGTCCACCGAGGTGCGCCCGGTGAGGATCCGCCCGTCGGTGGCCACCCGCTCCCCGGGACGGACCACCATCCGGTCCCCCGGCACCAGCTCGGCCGGGGACACGGTGGCCGGCACCCCGCCCCGGAGCACCGTGGCCTGATCCGGGACCAGGTCCAGCAGCGCGCGCAACCCGCGCCGGGTCCGCGCCACCGAGTACTCCTCCAGCGCCTCGGCGATCGCGTAGAGGAAGGCCAGCGCCGCCGCCTCCTCGATCGCGCCCAGGGCTACCGCCCCGACGGCGGCGATCGTCATCAAGGTCCCGACCCCGATGCGGCCCTTGGCCAGTCGGCGCAGCGTGGAGGGCACGAACGTCCACCCCGCCAACCCCAGCGCCACCACGCTCACGGCGGTGACCAGCCACTCGGGGCCGTCCATCAGGTGGGTGGCCCACCCGACTGCCAGCAGCACGCCGGCCGCGGAGGCGAACCGCACCTCGCTCACCTGCCAGAAACCGGCCGGCCCCGCTTCCTCGTGGTGGGCAGGCTCATCGTGGGCGCAGCAGGCATCACTCATCGCACAACCTCCGGGGCCTGTCGGGTCTGCTGGGCGTCCAGACCGTAGTTCGGGCACAGGCTCACGGCGTTGCCAGTGGCCGACAACAGCACCTCGGCGGCAGCGAGCATGTCCAGCAGCTCCGGGCGGGTCAGCGAGTAGTACACGCTGCGCCCCTGCGCCCGACCCTGCACCAGCCCGCAACCGCGCAGGCACGCCACATGGCCTGACACGGTGGACTGGGCCAACCCCAGTTCGCTGGTGAGATCACGTACCCGCACCTCCCCGACGGCCATTCGTTGCACGATGGCCAGCCGGGTCGGATCGGACAGGGAGTGGAACAATGCCGCCGCCGGATCCAACGCCCCGCAGGGGGCCTGCGGAACATACTCAGAAATCGTCATGGGCCGATGATAGCCTCATTTTGGGTTGACAGTGGTCATGTGCGGTAGTCTCGGGGCGCCCCCTGGCCCGAGGAGACTGTGATGACGATTGGCGGCTACTTTGCCGAGACGGTGAACTCCGGGGCCCTGCTCATCGCTGTGCCCCTGGCGATGATCGCCGGGATTGTCTCTTTCATCTCCCCGTGCATTCTGCCGCTGGTGCCCGGCTACCTCGGCTATGTCTCCGGGCTGGCCGATCCGACTCGGGCGGACAACCGCCGGCGGGTGCTGGCTGGGGTGGGGCTGTTCATCCTGGGCTTCGCGGCGGTGTTCACTCTCTACGGGGCGGCCTTCGGCGCCATCGGGGGCTGGCTGGTGCGGTGGCAGGATCCGCTGATGCGGGCCTTGGGGGTGTTCGTGGTGCTCATGGGACTGGTGCTGGTCGGGAAGTTCTCCTTCCTGCAGCAGACCAAGAAGCTGTCCTTCCAACCCCGCACCGGCATCGCCGGCGCCCCGCTGCTCGGGGTGGTCTTCGGCCTGGGCTGGACACCGTGCATGGGCCCGACCCTCAGTGCCGTGCTGGCGCTGAGCACCACCACCGGAGGGGCCTGGCGCGGGGCCCTGCTGGGCTTCACCTACTGCCTGGGCCTGGGCATCCCTTTCGTCCTGGTCGCGGCCGGGCTCAACTGGGTCACCACGACCCTGAGCTACATCCGCCGCAACATCCGCACCTTCAACCTCGCCGGCGGCTCCGTGCTGATCGCCGTGGGGCTGCTGATGGTGACCGGGATCTGGATGCAGTGGATCTACCAGCTCCAAAGCCTCGCCGGCACCTTCATCACCCCCGTCTGAGTCCCCGGAGAACATCCCCAATTTGTGACGCACCGAACCCCCAACACCCAACGATTCACCACACCATCACCGAGGAGCACACATGGCGAAGATCTACCACGACGTCACCGAGATCGTAGGCCGCACCCCGCTCGTCCGGCTGAACCATCTGGATGAGGGCCTGCCCGGCAACGTCGCCGTGAAGCTGGAGTTCTACAGCCCCGCCAACTCCGTCAAGGACCGGATCGGCGTGGCCATCGTCGACGCCGCGGAGAAGTCCGGGCAGCTCAAGCCCGGCGGCACGATCGTCGAGGGCACCTCCGGCAACACCGGCATCGCCCTGGCCATGGTCGGCGCCGCCCGCGGCTACAAGGTCATCCTGACCATGCCCGAGACCATGTCCACGGAGCGGCGGGTCATGCTCCGCGCCTACGGCGCCCAGATCGTGCTCACCCCCGGCGCCGAGGGCATGCGCGGCGCGGTCGACAAGGCCCAGGAGATCGTCGAGTCCACCGAGAACGCCGTGCTGGCCAAGCAGTTCGCCAACGAGGCCAACCCGGCGATCCACTACGCCACCACCGGCCCGGAGATCTGGGAGGACACCGACGGCGAGGTCGACGTGTTCGTCTCCGGCGTGGGCACCGGCGGCACCATCACGGGCGCGGGCCGCTACCTGCGCGAGCAGAAGCCGGACATCCGCCTGATCGTGGTCGAGCCGGCCGACTCCCCGCTGCTCACCGAGGGCAAGGCCGGGCCCCACAAGATCCAGGGCCTCGGGGCGAACTTCGTCCCCGACAACCTCGACCGCGAGATCTACGACGACGTCTACGACGTGACCGTGGAGGACTCGGTGCGGGTCGCCCGCGAGCTGGCCACCCAGGAGGGCATCCTCGGCGGGATCTCCTCGGGGGCCATCGTGTGGGCCGCCCTGCAGGAGGCCGCCAAGGAGGAGAACCGGGACAAGCTGATCGTGGCCATCGTGTGCGACTTCGGGGAGCGCTACATCTCCACCCTGCTCTACGAGGACATCCGCGGCTGAGGCCCTGCCCGGGTTGCCGCGCTACGTTCAGCATTGCGCGTCCGGGACGCCATGACGCATTCCGGTGCCGGACGCCGGTTGCTACAGCTGGTGGCGCTCACCGGTCTCGGATCCGACTCCAAGAGCCGGTCTCGGCTGGACGCCTCCGGTGGCGGGCGGGATGGCTCCCCGCGCCTGGCACCGGATCTCTATCTCCCGCCGCACCCCCCAGGTGCGGCGGCGCAGCCTGACGCACCCACTCCTCACCCCCGAAGGGACCCCAGTGCCATGCTGACCACCACTTCTGCCCTGCGCCGTACCGCCGCCACCGTGAGCGCGGTCGGCGCCCTGACCGCCCTGGGGCTGGTCCCCGCCGCCGCTCATGACGAGGTGCTGAGTACCTCCCCCGAACAGGGCGCCGTGCTGGAGACCGCCCCCGAACAGATCGAGCTCTCCTACAGCGGGGAGATCATGGACATCGGTCACCAGGTGCTGGTGACCGGCCCCGAGGGCCAGTCCGTGACCGAGGGCCCGCTCGAGCGCGACGGTTCCCAAGTGGTCCAGCCCCTGGCCGCGGCCGGGTCCGAGGAAGGGACCTACCAGGTGGTTTGGCGGGTGGTCTCCAGCGACGGCCACCCCATCGAAGGCACCTACACCTACGAGGTGGGTGACGGCGCGGACACCGCGACCCCGGCCCCCAGCCTCAGCAGCACCCCGACCGAGGCCCCCGCTGACAGCTCGGACAGCTCCGCCCCAGCCCAGGACGCGGCCGCACAGGAGAGCTCCGAGGGTCTGTCCGGGTGGGCCCTCGGCGCCGCCGTGGTGGTGCCGGCCCTGGCCGTGATCGGGCTTCTGGTCTTGGTCTCTCGCCGCCGCAAGAGCTGAACCCCTGCAGCCGGGCTGGCGCAGGAGCCCTGCGCGGAAGGACCTGGGGGCGGGCGCCGCGACTGTGGTGGTCCTCCTGGGCCTTGCTGATGCTCGACGCGGGGTAGGTGCCAGTCCCCGAAATCACACCGCTGCCGCACGGATGACTGCGTGAAGCCCATCGCTTCAGCAACCGCTCGACAGCGCGACCGGGTCACAGGACGTATTGACTCTCTTCTTGGAGGAACGGAGCACTAGTCCATGGCGCGGACCGCAGCTGGGCTCATGGTCCGATTCTCGGTCCCGTCCATGACCCCGTCCTCGAAGGCGTCCAGCAGGGCGTCTTCCTCCTCCTCCCACGTCGGCCGGTGGCGCCGGCGCTGCGGCTTGGGTCGCATCAGGGACTTCAAGTGGGCCGGCATGTCGTCGGCCATCTCCATCTGGCGGATGACGAGCTCCTCCTCGCCCTCGCCCACGTAGTTGCCGTCCTCGTCGTAGAACTGGGAGAGGTGGCGTTCCATCTCTGCGGCGTACTGGCGGTCCCAGGCGTCGTTGCGGGCCTGCTGCCGGGCGGCGTAGCCGTAGGCCACGAAGAACAGGGCGGCGAAGGCGTACCACTGCAGGGAGTAGGACAGGTGCGGTCCGGAGTCGATCTCGGGCTCGGGCGCGGGTGCGGGAGCCACGGCCGGGGCCGGGTCCTCGGCGAAGACCTCGGCGTAGGCGGCCGTGCCGATCGGCCGATCCCACCGCTCCTGGAGCTCCTGGAGCTGGATGGTGGCGATCTGGCCCTCCGGGGCGCCGCGGTCCACAGCCGGCTCCCCGGGACGCAGCCGCGCGGTGACGCTCACCTGCCCGGTGGGCGGGGCCGGGACCTCGTCGGGCATCCCGTTGGCGGCCGAGCCCGTGGGGATCCAGCCGCGGTCCAGCACGACCACGTCCCCGGCTTGCGTGCGGAAGGGCACGAGGACCTCGTAGCCCACGCGCCCGTCCTGGGGACGGTTGCGCACGAGGACCTGGTCCTCGGCCAGGTACTCGCCGGTCAGCTCCACCGGGTGCCAGGTGAGGGTGGGGTCGTGGGCGGCGAACTGCGCGGCCGCCTCGTTGCCGGTCAGCGGCTCGGCCCGGTAGTTGCGGGTGATCTTGGCGTTCTCCCCGACCAGGTGGTCGTTGCGGTCCATCTGCCACCCGGCCAGGTACACGGAGACCGCCGCGGCGGCGCAGGCCAGGGCGAAGAAGCCGAGCCACTTCCCGCTGAGCAGGAACCGGTAGTCGCTCACGGCCGGTCCTCCCCGGTGGGCCCGTCGTGGCCGAGCGGGACGGTGTTCTTCCAGAAGCCCTGGGCGCGGAGGAACTTCTCGAGGTCCTCGCGGTGGTCGGGGCACGCCAGCCAGCTCTTGCGGTGCTGGGGGGTGTGGATGCGCGGGTTGTTCCAGCGGATCCGCCACGCGGCGTCGGCGCGGCAGCCCTTGCGGGAGCACTGCGGGTTGTCGGGGCCGCCCGGTGGTGCCTCGGATTCGTGCAGGGACAGCGATCTGAGCCGGTCGGACTCCACGGCAGTCGTGCTCCTCGGGGTGCTCGGTCAGGCTTCCGGAACAGCCCCGCGGCGGGCTCAGGCCGCGCCGCGGCTCCGGGAGGTGTCGTCCTCGACAGTAGCGGAGGAAGCCGGGTCCCCGCTGGGAGCAGCTGTGCCCCAGAGCCCGACCTCGCGGCCTGCGGGCCCCCGTCGCGGCCCTCCCCGTTGTCGCCGTGATCGGTGATGATCTCACCCTCCAACACGAGGTCCATGTCCCAGGAGAACAGCGCGGGCGGGCGCGACTGCTGAAGATAGACGGCGGATTGGTGTCGGAGCTTGCCGGCGAGGTGATAAAGCTACAGGCGGACTCCACCGTGGTCGTTACAGCCGGCGGAGTGGTGTTCGTGAGCTGGTGGTGGCCACAGGCGCTCTCCGCCATCTCCATCCTGTGCCTGTACTGCATGAGCGTGTGGGCAGGGATGCTCCCAGTGATCCTATTGCTGAGCGTGCGCAACCTCGTCCACGGCATCATTGCTGCCCCCGTCGCCCTGATGCGGTTTGCTGACGAGTAAGCCTGAACCCTCCTGGCCATCACCTACGTGGTTGTGGCGGCCTCGGTGTTCATCCGCTTCTTCACCGCTTCCTCTGGCCTGTGAGCATTCATCCACCGCCTCGATGCCACCACCGGGTCCGGGGGCGGGTTTTCAACCTGGCGCCCCTCGGCCCCGTGAAGTCGAGCGCACAGCAGGGCGTCGATCACTGGGCGGCCGGAGGCAGGCTCGCCACCCAGACCACGCCCGCGGCGACCTGCACCACCCCCAGCGCCCGAATCAGGCCGGGACACTCGAGGAATGAGCGCATCGCTTGCCGCCACTGGCTGCGGCGGCGGGCACGGTCCGTCGTTGATCATCATCGTGGGCACCGTTTCTGCCACCTGCCGCTACGATGGCACCAGCCGACACTGCTGCGGCAAGTGGTTGCGCCGTTGCGAGTGAAGAAGGCATGGAGGGGTTAGGGGACCGTTCCAGCGCACCACACCACATGCCCACCGCCACCTCGGTGGAAGTCGCGGAGAAGATCCTGTGGCTGCGCCCGTAGTACCATTTCGACCCGGAAAAGATCGTGATGTATCTGCTGCGCTACCACGACGTGACCTTCAGCGCCTCCGGAGTCTGGTGGTTACTGCACAAGGCCGGCATCAGCCGTCTGCTGGCCTCTCGACGCTACAAGCGCACAGACACCACCCGGTGGAAGCGCTACGCGAAACGGCGCCCCGGCCAGCAACTGCGAATGGACGTGAAGTTCATCGAGCCGCTGATCGGGCCGGACAGGCCAAAAAGTAATACCCGTACATCGCCATCGACGACTGCACCCGCCTGCGGGCCTTACCTGCCTATCCGCGCAACGACCAGGAGACCGTCATCCAGTTCATCGACTACGTTCTGGCCCAGCCGTCCTTCGCCGTGGATCGTGTCCAGACCTCCAATGGTGAGAAGCTCGGCTCGGCGCTGCACTGGCACATCCTCGACGAGGCCACCGGCCATGGGTACACCAAACCCCGCGCACCCCTGCTCAACGGGAGGTTGGGACGTTCTTACCGAATCGACTCCGAGGGGTTCTATCAACTGCTCGTGGGCCGGGTCATTGACGACACACAACTGTTCACCGAGAAGCTCTCGGAGTGGGAGGGCTACTGCTATTACCACCGAGGGCCCCACGGAGCCTTCGGCGGACGGGCACCCTTCGAATGCCGCCGACAGAGGATCCAAGGCCCACGGTCACCAGCCTCCGTCAGTTGCACGCTGATCCGCTCCGCGACATGAACGATGACGGCGCAGCTTTTCGCCGCCCCGCGGGGGGCTGTTCGGGGCGGGGTCTGCGGCGCAGGCTGACTCTGGGGTTGCTCGGCGCCGCAGGCCTGGCCCTGACCGGCTGCGGTGCCCAGCACGATCCGTGGTTCGGTGGCTACGTCAACGCCACGTCCTACCCGTACTTCGACTTCGGGACGGAAGCCGCGGGGCAGTCCCATACGGTGCTGGGGTTCGTGGTGGCCGATCCCGAGGATCCTTGCTCCCCGTCCTGGGGCGGCTACTACGGGCTCGACGAGGCGCAGGAGACCCTGCGGATGGAGCAGCAGATCGCGGGGCTGCGGGAGGCCGGCGGCGACGTGGTGGTCTCCTTCGGCGGTGCGGCCGGCAACGAGCTGGCCACCGCCTGCACCGATCCGGACCGGCTGCTCACGGCGTACCGGGCGGTGCTCGAGCGCTACGACGCGAGCATCGTGGACTTCGACATCGAGATGGACGACCTCGAGGACCAGGAGGCCAATCAGCGGCGGGCCGAGGTCCTGGCGCGGCTGCAGGAGGAGCGGGACGAGCCCCTGGAGGTGTGGGTCACGCTGCCGGTGGCACCGCACGGTCTGGACGAGGACCCGGTGGAGGTCGTGGCGCAGCTGCTCGCGGCCGAGGTGAATCTCGCCGGGGTCAACCTGATGACCATGAACTACAGCGAGAGCAAGCCTGCGGGGCAGTCCATGGTGGCGGCCTCGCAGGAGGCGGCCCGATCCGCGCACGGCCAGCTCACCGCGCTGTGGGAGGCGGCGGGCCACAACCTCTCCGCGGAGCAGGTGTGGCACCGCATCGGCCTGACCCCGATGATCGGGGTCAACGACGCCCCCGGGGAGGTCGTCGATTTGGAGGCGGCGGCCGAACTCAACCGCTTCGCCCGGGACCAGGGCGTGGGGCGGATCTCCTACTGGTCTTTGAACCGAGACCGGTCCTGCGACCCCGAGGACGGCGACCCGGCCGAGGCCAACGACTTCTGCAGCGGACTCGAGCAGGAGACCGGGGAGTTCACCCGGGTCCTCGGCGAAGGCTTCGACGAATAGCCGGATCACCGGACAGCGAGTAGCGGCGACCCGCGCGTGGCGGGCTCAGATGCGCTGCGCGTCCGCGCTGCGGTTCGACACCGACTCGATGTCCAGCACGCTGTTGGTGCGTTCGGGCTTATACCAGCCGATCATCTTGCCCTTGAGCGCCTGGAGCAGGGAGGCGTAGAGGAGGTAGGCGCGCAGGGGCTCGTAGATGATCCGGTAGACGGGCACGACCAGCAGATGGGTCCAGGACTCGCCGACCATGCGGATGGCGATGACGCAGATGATGGCGTGGATGGCCAGCACGAATCCGGCGAAGGCGGCGATGGGCTGCCAGTTGCCGGCGGCGATGTTGATGCCGGCCATGAGCACGGTCAGGGGCAGGAAGACCAGCGGGATGAGGGTGGCGAGCATGGTGTAGGGCAGGGCGACCATGCCGAGGAAGCCGTAGCGGGGGTTGAACAGCATCCCGGCGTGCTTCCACAGGGCCTGGAGGTTGCCGTAGGTCCAGCGCAGCCGCTGCTTGGCCAGCCCGCGCACGGTCATCGGGGCTTCGGTCCAGGCCACGGCCTGATTCTCCTGGATCACGGCCCAGCCCAGCTTTTGCAGGGTCATGGTGAGGTCGGCGTCCTCGGCGAGAGTGTCGTGGGAGTAGCCGCCGGCGGCCTGCAGGGCGTCTTTGCGCCAGGCCGCGCAGGCGCCGGGGACGATGGAGATCGCCCCGGCCACGCCTTCGCCCATGCGGGTCACGCAGATCCCGGAGATGTACTCCAGGGACTGCCACATGGTGAGGATTCCGCGGCGGTTGCCGACCTTCACGTGCCCGGCCACGGCCCCGACCGGGTGCTTGGTGTCCTGGTCGTAGAAGTGGCGGGCGAACATCCGGACGGTCTGGGGTTCGAAGAGCGTGTCCCCGTCGAGGGTCACCACGATCTCTCCCCGGGCGGCCATGATGCCGTGGTTGGAGGCGATGGACTTGCCACCGTTGGGCTGGGTGAGCACCCGCAGCGCCGGCCATCGTGCGGCGTAGTCGCGCATGATCGCCAGGGTGTTGTCGGTGGAGCCGTCGTCGACAGCGATGACTTCGAGGTTCGGGTAGTCGCTTGCGGCCAGGGCGGCCAGGGTGCGCTCGACCACGGGTTCTTCGTTGAACACGGGCAGGATCACCGAAACCAGGGGCAGGTCGGCCTCGGGGATGTCCCGCCACACCCGGTGCTTCTGGCGGCGGTGGCCGATCAGCGCCAGCACCACGTAGAGGGCGGACATTAAGGTCAGAGACCCGATGCCGAACCAGAAGAGCCAGCCCATGACCACGTCCGGAGTGACCATGAGGGTGGTCAGGGCGAAGGCGGTGGCGTCGTCGGCCAGGGCAGGTTCGGTGCCGGCCACCGGCAGGTAGCCCTCGGGGACGATGGGGGCGAAAGTGGAGAAGGTGTAACCGGCGGCCTTGGCCTCGGTGATCAGCTCCTTGAGCGCGGCCACGGTGGCGGTGCGGTCCCCGCCGCCGTCGTGCATGAGCACGACGCGGCCCTCGCCGTCGAGCGCGGGCAGATCGATGTCCTGCCCGGGGCTGTAGGCCCAGTCCCGGGTGTCGAGGTTGAAGTCCACGTGCAGATAACCCATCTGCTGGGCCTCCAGCACGGGCAGGGCCTTGTTGTCCGGGTCACCGGTCGGAAGACGGAACAACGGAGTCGCGTAGCCACCGACGGAACGCATGGCCCGGTCGGTGCCGATGAGCTCCTCACGGTTGCGGAAACCGTCCTCCCACGAGGTGAAGTGGGTCATGGTGTGATTGCCCACCATGTGCCCCTCACGGATTACGCGCTCGAAGAGCTCGGGGTTCTTCACCACGTTGGTCCCGACGGTGAAGAACGTGGCCGGCACCCCCTCGGCGGAGAGCACGTCGAGGATCTCGGAGGTGAACTCGGCATCGGGGCCGTCGTCGAAAGTGATGATCAGCTGGCGGTCGGGAATCTCACCGAACCGCTCCATGGCGTACGGGCGGTCGCCGACGAGCTGGGCTTCCTCCTCACTGAGCGTGCGGAGGACCTCGTCGCTGAACGGATCCGCCAGCACGGTTTGCCCGTCGAGCTCCTCGATCAGGCCGATCCGCGAGAACGGATTCGACGCGTCCCCGAGCAACGGGATGTCCTCCGTGTCCCCGGTGGCGATCAACTCGCGCGGATAACCGGGGTCCTGGTTCAGCGGCTGGTCCCAGGGCTGAGCCAGTGCCTGAGGCAGGACCCAGGACACCATACCGACGACGAGGACGAGCAGCACCATCAAGGTGGCCAGGATGCGGTACCATCGCTTGCCGCTGGGGTCGTAGAACACCGGCGGCGCCGCGGTGCTGCCCGAGCGGTCGACTTGTCGACGGCGCGGAAAATCCTGATCGTCCCACCTGTGGCGCACAGCAAACTCATTCCCCCGGACGGCGATTCGTCCCCCGACGAATCGATCGGCTCGTCCCCCCGGACGGCCCGACGGGATCAGCGTGCCAGGTCCAACGGATCGTGTCACAAGTGCGAATATGTATGAATGCACACCAAATACATCGAAAAGCATTAGTATGTGATTGCTAAAGCGGAATCTTGCAGAGGAGATATGTACTACCGTGTAATTGATGTTTTGAGAACATCACCGGATCGGGGGACAGGACCGGATAGATCTGTCCGCCGATGTGGTGACACAAAAGTCAAGGATTATGCAGATGCGTGACAGCGGTCCGGGTCCGAATCCGCAAAGTCCCCGACACCCCATGCGTGGTCGACCCACTCTCCGGGTCCCCGCCCACCATGACAGCAGCGCATACGGCAGTGGCCGGGCCAGGGGCAGGTCGAGGTTGCTCTCCTGGAAGTAGAAGCCTTCGGTGGGCTGGGTGAAGTCCACAGACACCTTCTCCACACCCTCCTCGAAGGGGGGGGTCCAGAACCCGAGAGGCGGTGACCCCGCGTCCAGCTCACAGAGCGCCTCGGCGTAGCCGGTATCTGAGGCGCTACCAGCCTCTTGTCTCCTTCGGGGGCCATTCGCCACGGAATCTGCCAACCTTTTGATTCATCTCGTCGGTTGGATTGCTGTGTTCGGTTCGGGTCGGTTGATCCAGGCGGTCCCGGGCAGGCTCAGGGGGCTCGGTGTGCTTGCGGTCAAACCTCTCCGGGGTGGCCGCGTAGGCCTGGGACAGGGACACTGGGCGCGCTGCTCGCACGGCGCCGGCCCGGCCGTGGTGGACGTCGTAGGGGGTGTGCATCCCGATCCCGGAATGGCGGTGCTCGGTGTTGTACCAGCGGTAGAAGGCCGCGCAGAATGCCCGGGCGTCCTCGAGGGAGCCGAACGCGTCGGGGAAGTCGGGACGGTACTTCAGCGTCTTGAACGCCGCTTCTGAGTAGTAGTCGTTCGGGCACCACCACTTGGCCCAGCGGTGAGGGGACATGCCTGGCTTGCCAGCTGGAACGAGAAGTAAAATCGAGGGGCAAGCTTGGCGTATTCCCGGGATGGATCGGGCAAGGGTCCAGAGCGGAATTGCTCCCGCTCAAGGGCAACGTCAAGAGTCGGGGACAACCACCCTGCACGCACCGCAGACTGCGCGGTGGAGTGCTCCTCGGCTAAGGGCGCGCCGATCCTCTTCGCCGAGGGGTGCGCCCTTCTTGCCTCACTTCCGGTCCCCGCCGCCAGGAATGTGGACGAATCAGATCAACGGCAGATCTGCGTGAGCCGCCACTCGAGGTCAGGGTGAACCCACCGACGCCTGGATCAACCGACCACCGGCCGCAGAACCAGCCGCCGCCTGACACCCGCTGGCCTCAAACATCCTGAAAATTTCCGCAGCCCCGGTGTCGACGACGGGTCAACGACGGGCTGGGTCCGTGCTCCGGTGGGTGCATCACTGGCGAATGGGTGGTGCCTGTCTTCTGCGCGGCTCTGCTGCGTTTCCGCTCAGGGGGTACGGGGGTGGGGAAATCCGGATGCTCAGGGGCGCCTCGTGGGCTCGTCCCGCTCTGCGAGGCCGGCCATCATCGCGTTGTAGGCCTTGAGCTCGGCATCATCGGTGCGATCCGCCGCTCGGTCGACCCGACGGTTCTCCTTCTTGCCTTCGATCGCCCACATGATTGCCACGACCACGGCGACGACGACGGTGGGGAACTCCCCGATCCCCCACATCAGCGCCCCGCCGAACTGCTGGTCCTCGATCGGACTACGGCCCCAATCACGGCCCATGTTCGCGAACCACCATGCTTGCAGCAGGGTGTCCGAGCCCATTAGGGCCACCCCGACGAAGGCGTGGTAGACCATTGTGGCCAGCAGCAGAATCAGGCGCATCATGTGGCCGGGACGGTAGGGGATCGGGTCGGTGCCGATCAGCACGAGCATGAACAGGTACCCGGTGATCAAGAAGTGGGTGATCATGAACACGTGCCCCACGTGGTACTGCAGGGTGAACCCGAACAGTGGGGTGAAGTAGAAGATCACGATCGAGGCGGCGAAGTTCACCGCGGCGAAGATCGGGTGCGTCACGATCTTGGAGAACGTGGAGTGCACCAGGGCCAGGATCCACTCGCGCGGCCCGCGGGAACCGTCCTGCCGGGGCTCCAGCGCCTTGAGTACCAGCGTCACTGGCGCACCCAGGACCAGGAAGATCGGCACCACCATCGTCAACATCATGTGCTCCACCATGTGTGCGGAGAACAGCACCAGGCCGTAGACGGCCACCCCGCCGGAGGTGACGTAGAACAGCACCGCCAGCCCGGTCAGCCAGGAGAGGCTGCGCAGCACCGACCAGGAGTCCCCGCGGCGGCGGACCTGTACGAACGCCCACAGGTAGACGGCGGCGAGGAAGGCCACCACCGCCAGCCACAGCGGATCCACCCGCCAGGTGGTGAACCAGGAGGCGGCGGTGGGCTCGGGAGGCAGCGGGTACCAGGTGAGGATCTCGGCCGGGGTGGCATCCGGGGCGATCTCCTCGGGCACCGGTGGGGCGGTGCGCGACAGGGCCACGGCCACGCCCATGACCGCGCCCATCACCAGCACCTCCCCGGCCACCAGCTGCCACACCGCGCGCCGGGCGGTGAGACGGCCGGCCTCCACACCGGGGATCAACCAGCGGCGGTGGGCCATCCCCGCCAGGCCCAGCCCCAGGGTCAGGGCGGCCTTGAGGAGCACCAACTGCCCGTAAGGGCTGAACAGCTGCTCCCAGGAGCCGATGCGCACCGCCGCATTGATGCTCCCGGAGAGGAACACCAACAAGAAGGCCCCGAAGGCGACCACCGAGAAGCGGCGCAGCACCACCGCGGCCATCGGCACCTGGCCCCGGACGCCGGCGCCGCGGCCGGCCCCCGCGGGCAGCGTGCCGGTGCCCGCGTCAGACCCGCTCAGCTGCGGAGAGAGCCAGGCGAGCACCACCAGCCCACCGGTCCACAGGCACACGCCCAGCAGGTGCAGGCCCAAGGAGTTCACCGCCCCCATGTGGTCCGCGCCCCCGGCAGCGTGACCGGTGAGGGCCATCGCCACCAGGGCCGTGCACGCCAACACGAAGGTGAGCAACAGCCCCATCAGGGCCCGGACGCCGAAGACCAGGGTGGTGACCACGGCAGCGGCCACCACGGTCGCCGCCTGAGACTGCCCCAGGGAAAGATCCGTGGCGTAGTACAGCAGCTGCTGCGCGTAGGCCTCGTCCCCGCCCACCGGCACCCCCGCCACATCGGAGTAGGACAGCACCAGCACCACGACGGCAGCCACCGTCCACACCACCGACGCCACCTCGGCCAGACCCATGGTGGCCGTGAACAAGGGGTGCTCCGCTTCCTGGCCCCCGTTCCGCCCGTCTGTGCGGCGGCGGAACCCACCACGGGTTTTTGGTACGACGCCCAGAGCGAAGAGCAGGGAACCCAGCACCACGACCAGGGCACTGTTGTGCACCACCTCGACCACGGGCAGACCCCAGCGCACCAGCGCCCCCGGGTCAGCCGCCAGACGAGCGGCCCCCGAGCCGCTGTAGAGCATCGCCAGAATCAACACCGCCAAGGCCACCACCAAGGCAGCAGCGAGCTGCCCCGGCCTCACCCTGTGACTACCAGGCTTCGCCTGCCCGGTGCGCGCCTGCCCGGTGTGCTCGGGCGTTCTCATACTCATGAGCTGATCTCCTTCACCTGCCTCTGGATGACGCGACGGGTTGCGTCCATTCTCCCCTGGCGGGGTACCCCGGCCGGGCCACCCGTGATCACAGGCAAGAATCGCCAGTACCGGGCCTTGCCAGCAGTGCCCGCCAAGCGGGAACCGGCAACCTCCCGGATCCTCTTCCCCATGGCCTCCGGGGATCTCAGCGGCCATGGGACACCCCGCCAGAGGATGCCTCGTAGTAGCGCCACCAGCCAAGGCCATTACACGCCGGCCCTCCCGAGTGCAGGACCGTGCGGGGCGAGTTACTACAGCAGGTCTTCCACCTCGCCGACCTCGGACTGCCGGTGGGTGACTATCGACTGCGCCACGGAGGTCACGGCCGGACTGCCCGGCCGGTGCAGGAACCGCAGATCGCACTGGTTCTGCTCCCCGGGGGTGATGGAACAGCCGGTCCCCGGGATCGCTGTCATGAGAGGGTTGCAGCATGTCCCATCATGCGTCCTCCGGCGCCTTCCCACCCGATGAACCCAGCAGCGACCAGGGATCTTCCCCGGACGGATCCAGGGTCGAGAACCTTCCCGCGAAGGCCGAGCCTCAAGCGGTTCTGTACGAGGAGAGGCTGTCGGCCGCGTGGTGGATGTGGTTGCTCGTGCTCTTCGCGGGTCTGGTGGGTCTCATCGCCCTGGCCCCGATCAACATGTGGGTCGGGGCCGCTGTCGGGGCCGTGGTCGCCGGCGGCACTGCGGTGGCGTTGATTGTTTCGAGCACCGGGATCGTGATCACCGGGGAGTCGTTGCAGGTGGGGCGGGCCCGTATCGAGCGCCGGTTTGTGGGCGAGGCCGAAGCGTTTCGCGGCAGCGCCGTGCAACGGGTGCGGGGCCCCGAGCTTGACGCCCGCGCCTACATGAACTTCCGCGTCTCCGTGGGACCGGTGGTCCGCATCCAGATCACCGATCCCGTGGATCCCACCCCTTATTGGTTGACCTCGACCCGTCATCCGGAGCGCATCGTCGAGATCCTCTCCGCCGGCTGAGACCGGCGTCCTGTGAGGGGCTCGTCCGGTGACCAGCTCTCAGTGGCTCCGGAGAGTATTGAGGATGGGGATGGGTGTCACCCAGATGGCCTCGGCTTCCACCGGTGCCAGATCGATCGCGGTGTGCTGGTTCCCCGGTACACCGGTGGTTCCGCTGGCTCCCTGGGCGATGACACGAAAAGGCCCGCCCGGCACGAGGCCGCAGGCGCGGAACCGGGTCAGGCGTTGCGGGTCGGCATCAGAGAGACGAACGATCTCGTATCGTCCCGGCCTCGCCCTGGTGAGCCGGGTGGTGTTGCGTGGGCGGCGGGTGCGTCCCTGCGCGGTGGGGATCGGGTCCCCGTGCGGATCGGCCGTAGGCTCTCCCAGCTGGGCGTCGATGCGCTCGATCATCGCGTCGGAGACGGCGTGCTCGAGACGTTCGGCCTCGTCGTGGACCTCCTCCCACGGATACCCCAGGGTGGTGACGAGGAAGGTCTCCAGCAGTCGGTGCCGGCGCACCATCGCGACCGCGTACGCGCGCCCCTGCGGGGTGAGGGTGACGGGCTTGTAGGGCTGGTACTCGACGAGCCCCTGGGCGGCCAGTCGCTTGACCGTGTCGGTGACGTTGGGGGCGGAGGTCCCCATCCGCGCCGCCAGGGCTGTGGTGGTGATCGGCGGGTCGCCCCATTCGGTGGCCGACCAGATCGCCTTGAGATAGTCCTGGGCGACCGGGGTGATCTCACTTAAGTCCATGGGATCCACGCTACCGAGTGCCGCGCCGGAGCTGCCGGGCCCACTCAATCGGCCCCGGTGGCGGTCAGGATGATCAGCGCCAGATTCAACGACACGATCAGGGCCACGACCACCCAGGCGGCGACAGTCAAGGCCACCTTGTTCACGAAGGCGCCCATCAGATCCCGGTTGCTGCTCAGTCGCACCAACGGGATCAGGGCGAAGGGGATACCCAGGCTCAGAAGCACCTGGGACAGCACCAGCGCCCAGGTCGGGTCCACCCCGACGGCGATGATGACCAGGGCCGGGATCAGGGTGATCAGCCGGCGGGTGAACACCGGGATGCGCACGTGCAGCAACCCGCCCATGATCGCTGATCCGGCGTAGGAGCCCACCGAGGTCGAGGCCAGCCCGGAGGCCAGTAACCCGATGCCGAAGGCGACCCCGACGGCCGGGCCCAGGGCGGCGGTGATCGCCGCATGGGCTCCTTCGATGCTGTCGGTGCCCGGCACTCCGGCGAGGTTGCCCGCGGCCAGGAGCAGCATCGCGATGTTCACCGACCCGGCCACGAGCAGGGACAGCAGCACGTCCCACCGGGTGGCAGTCAACAGCCGCGGCAGGGCCTCGGTAGGCACCGAGTGCCCATGGCGATCACGGGCCAGAGCGGAGTGAGCGTAGATGGCATGGGGCATCACGGTGGCTCCGAGCATGCTGGCGGCTAGCAGGACCGTCGGGGTGCCGTCGAATCGTGGGACGATCCCGGCGACGGCTTCATCCCAGGACACGGGACCGAAGAACAAGCCGGTGACGAAACCGGCGGTGACGATCGCCAGTAGGCCGGTCACGACGAACTCGAAGAACCGGGGACCTCGGTGGGTCTGGAGGAGCAGCAGCAGCATCGAGATCACCCCGACGATCACGCCCCCGGCCAGCAGGGGAATCCCGAAAAGGATGTGCAGGGCGATCGCCCCGCCGATCACCTCGGCCAGGTCCGTGGCCGCGGCCACCAGCTCGGCCTGGACCCAGTAGGCCAGCCGCCGGCCTCGGGGCAGGCGGTCGCCCAGCAGCTCGGGCAGGCTCGATCCGGTGACCAGCCCGACCTTGGCCGAGAGGTACTGGATGAGCACGGCCATGATGTTGGCGGCCACCAGCACCCACACCAACAGGTACCCGTACTGGGCGCCGGCGGTGAGGTTCGCCGCGACGTTGCCCGGGTCCACGTAGGCGACCGCGGCCACGAAGGCTGGACCCAACAACCAGGGCAGCGGTTGGCGGCGCACCCACCGCTCTCCTGGGGAAGTGGCGGCAACACCTGTTGAGCCGGTGCGCCCGGTCCCGGTCCTCATAGAAAGTTAAGCTATACGAACTTTCCGGCGCGGGGAATGGGGGCCTGGCCTCGAGGGCTTGGTCATGCCCCCAGACGTGCGCGCAGGAGGGGCTGGGCGCCTCGACAGCCGATCACAGGGGCATGGAACTCCGGACGGTGCTGGCCTCCTGGGGTGGGGGAACTGTCAGCCAGTGGGGGTGTCTTGGGTTCAGGAGATCTGCTCGCCCAGGGATATGCGGCGGAGTCGGCCGAGACCGGGCATAAACCGGCCGACATGAGCGGCGTAGGAGGCGTAGGCCTGTCGGTGGGTGCTCAGCAGGTAGGGCTCTTCGACGAGACGGACCTGCAGCTCCACGGCCACCAGCAGGCACAGCCACGCCGCTGCCGTGACCGCAGTGGGCACCAGGAGGGTCAGGCCGGCCAGGGTGGTGAGCATCGCGGCGAAAATCGGGTTGCGGACCACGGCGAAAGCCCCGGTGGCGACCAGCTCGGTCCGCTCGGTGGCATCTACACCCCCCCGCCAGGAGGCGCCCATGCCGGCCTGGGCGGCCAGCACACCGAGGAAACCCACCACGGTGACGACCGCCCCGGCCCAGGGGAAAACCTGCGGGAGCCGGGGTGCGGCCACGGTGCCGGTGAGGGCAAAGGCGGGTCCGGCCGCGCCGAGGACCAGGGCTCACCCACCGGCTGAGCTCAGCCCCACGACGGGACCCCGGCTCCCTCGCGCCCCGCCCCGGGAGGAGTGAACGGCCAGATTGCCCCACCTCCTGCCTGGACGGTTCACTGCCGTCGATCGTGGAACTAGGCTCGGCGGACACGATGCGTGCGCCGAAAGGTGGAGACCATGCCAAAGATGTCCGCCCTGGAAGCCTCCTTCTGTCGCAGCGCGCCATGGGGTCTTGTCGCTCGGCGGATGGTTCCGTGGGCGACCCAGGGGTTCCCCGTCACTGGGAATGTGCTGGAGATCGGTGGAGGCAGCGGTGCGATGGCCGAGGCCATCGCCCGAGCCAACCCCCGGGTGCGGCTCACCACGACCGATGCCGATCCGGTGATGGTCGAGGCCGCGCGGGACCGTCTGGCCGGGTTCCCCCTGGCTCAGGCGCGTCAGGCCGATGCCACTCGGTTGCCCTTCGAGGACGAGTCGTTCGACACGGTTCTGAGCTTCCTGATGCTCCACCACGTCATCGAGTGGGAACGCGCGGTGGCCGAGGCGGCCCGGGTGCTGCGATCGGGCGGGGCGTTCGTGGGATACGACCTGCTGGCCTCACCGATGGCATCTCTGGTGCACCGTGCCGACCGGTCACCGCACCGGCTCATCGAACCGGAAGCCTTCGGGCCAGTCCTCGACCATGCTGGCCTGGGCCCACTCGCCCTCCGGCTGTCCTTCGGTGGTCGGGTTCTGCGCTTTATCGCTCACAAGCCGGGCAATGCCCAGGACGCTTCCGGCAACGACATCACTTCCAGGAGGAGTCGATGAACAGCGCGCCCCTCACCTCCGAGGCCATCCATGCGGAGCTGGAGCGGGTTCGCGCGGACTTCCACGCCCTGGTCACCGAAGCGACCCCTGCGGATCTGCGCCGGCCCTCGTCGGGCACCCGGTGGACCAACGGGCAGCTGCTGTTCCACATGTTCTTCGGCTACCTCATCGTGCGCCGCCTGCTGCCCCTGGTGCGTCTGATGGGCCGGCTGCCCGATCAGGTCAGCCGCAGCTTCGCCCGAGCACTGGAGGCCGGCACCGGAGCTTTCCACGTCATCAACTACCAGAGCGACCGGGGTGCGGCCCGGGTGATCCACGGCCCGCGGCTGATCCGGTGGTTCGACCGCACCCTCGACATTCTCCAGGCCCGGCTCAAAACCGAGTCGGAGGATGCGCTGGCCCGCGGGATGCACATGCCGGTGCACTGGGATCCCTACTTCCGAGACTGGATGAGCCTGGCCGAGATCTACCACTACGGCACCCAGCACTACGACCACCACCGCCAGCAGCTGACGCTCAGCCGAGCACCGTGAACCCGCTCCGATGCACGGACCTGGTGATGCAACTGCGGTTCCAGCGTGGACATCGTGCACGTCTGCTCCACGTCACCGCGGGAACCGAGGAAGGCGCTGGTAGGGCCATCCTGATCCCAGAGATGTGCCGGCACCTCGATAGCCTGGATTAAAAGCTGAAACCCCAGCGATGTGCTCGATCTTTCAGAGCAGGGATCGTTCTGGGGTCTTCGCCATCCAGTCTATCCACCGTGAAGTGAGGCATCAAGTGCCCTTCGTTCCCAGTCAGGCTCAGCTCGAGGGGTGGGTCAGTACCGATCGGCTGTCCAAGTACGCCGCCGCTCCCGAGGACACGGTGGCGCTCTACATGTGGAACGCGGAACTGACGGGGGCGTTCTTCGAACTCATCGGACATGTCGAGGTGCTGTTGCGCAACGTCGTCCACGCCCAACTGGCACCACACTCCACCCACGGCGCCTGGTACGACGACCCGTACTACCGGTTCAACACACGATCTCAGCGAGAGATCGCCACCGCGAAAGGACGTGCCGGCCGCGGTGGCCGCCAGGTCACATCTGGCCGGGTCGTGGCCGAACTGACCTTCGGCTTCTGGCGCTACCTGCTCACCAGTCACCATCAGTCCACCGTGTGGCCCCGCGTCCAGGCCGGCTTCCAAGGGGTGCCTCGCCATGAACGGAGCCGGCAGGAGCTGGAGACGGTGGTGGCCCGGGTGCACGACCTGCGAAACAGGGTGGCTCATCACGAACCGATCTTCCACACCAACGTGGCCCAGCACTTCGCCGATCTCACCTTCATCGCCGGCTACGTCGACGCCCAAGCCCCTCAATGGCTGTGGGAGACCTCGCGGGTGCACGCCCTGATGGTCTCTCGCCCCGGACGGCCATGAGCCCGTTCGTCCTACCAGTGATCCTCTGCTGCCGTACGGCATCCCGCTTTCGGCCGTCTCGATCGTTGGAAACGCCCCTAGCTGCCATTGCTGGTGTGAAGGAGCGGAGCACACAACGTCTTAATGTTGACATATCAACATAATAGGGGTTTGCTGGTGCGTGTTCTACAAGCCGGCCATGGAATGGCTGGGTAGCGTGAGGGGGAGATTCCCGATAGCACTCAGGAGATCCCCCATGGCCCGAGCCCGCAAGAGGACACAAGTCGAGGGGCAGCTGAGCATTGATGCCTTTCTCTTCCCGGAACCCGAGGAGGTTCGTGATGAACACGTACGGCAAGTTCGCGCAGGAAGCGTGGAAGACGACCGCGCCGGCGGAGTACGCCCTGATCCCGGATCCGGTTCAGTGGTTCGAGGCGCTGGGGGAGGAGGCGGCGCAGCGGGTGGGCGAGCTGATGATGGAGCTGGCTGGCCCGGATCCGGCGGGGGAGGCCTACCTGGAGAAGGTGGGGCGGTTGAACGCGTCGAAGATGCAGGCCGAGGAGATCGTGCGCGCGGAGATGCTGACCCCGGACCCGTCGGTGCAGCAGGAGCCGGAGGAGGACGAGGAGGAGTCCGGAGTGACGCAGATGCTGCGGGTCGTGGAGCAGATCAATCGGGAGGACCGGGCGTACTGGGACGAGGTGGCCCGGCAGGAGGCCGAGCAGGACTGACCCTGGGCGGCCCTGAGCTTGCGGCTGGGCGCTTCGTCCCGCGCACCCAGGACGACTTGGCCCCCTCTGGTGCGCAGGCGAGGTTCAGGGCCAACCTCGCAGCCCTGCGCGTACTACGTGCTTTGCAGGCCGAGGAGCGGGCAGTCACCGAGACTGAGCGGGTCACCTTGGCCCGGTGGGGGTCCTGGGGTGCCAGTGGGGTCGCGGAAGTCTTCGACGAGTCCCGCACCGAGTACGAGGTCGAGCGGGCCGAACTGCGCGAGCTGCTGGATGAGGCCGAGTACACGGCCGCACGGCGGACGGTGATCAATGCCCACTACACCGACCCGGCGATCGCCACCGAGGTCTGGGGCGCCCTGAGCGGGCTGGGGTTCCAGGGCGGGGCGGTGCTGGAGCCGGGCTCTGGTGTCGGCACCTTCATCGGCCTGGCGCCTGAGGGGACGCAGATGACCGGGGTGGAGCTGGACCCGGTGACCGCGGCGATCTCCCAGGCCATCTACCCAGAAGCCACCATCCGCACCGAGTCCTTCGCCGACACCCGGATGCCCAGCGGGGTCTTCGACGCGGCGGTGGGCAACGTCCCGTTCTCCCGGAACTCTCTGCACGATGCCCGGCACAACGCGGGCGGGCATTCGATGCACAACCACTTCATCCTCAAGTCCCTGGCCCTCACCCGGCCTGGTGGGGTGGTCGGGGTGCTTTCCAGCGCGTTCACCCTGGATGCGCAGAACCCTGCGGCCCGCCGGGAGATGGCGGCGACCGCCGATCTGCTGGGCGCGGTGCGCCTGCCGACAGGGGCCCACCGCCGGGCTGCTGGCACGGACGCGCTGACCGATGTGCTGATCTTCCGCCGCCGCCTGGCCGGGGAGGAGCCGCTGGATCAGTCCTGGGTGGACACCGCCCCGGTGGAGCTGGATGGGCAACGGGGGCGGATGAACGCCTACTTCCTCGAGAACCCTCAGCGGGTACTCGGGCAGCCCACCATCGGCAACGGGATGTACGGCTCCGCCACGCTCACCGTGCGCGCTGAGGACCTGACTGTCACCGGGGACCGGCTGCACGAGCAGTTGGCGGAGATCACCGGGCAGGCGGTGGCGGCTGGGCGCGGGATGGCCGAACGCACGGGGAAGCAGGAGCTCGAGGCGGCGGCTCTGATCCCGGCCGGTGAGCAGGAGCAGATCGGGCACATCACCGACCGCGGGGCCGAGGGATTCACCCAGGTCACCGTGGACGGGATGCACGCACCATTGAAAGTGGCCCGCACCCGCCACTCCGAACTGCGTGCCCTCCTGGGATTGCGCGATGCCGCACGGGCCGTGCTGAGCCTGGAGGCCGCCAACGTCGAGGACACCCCGGAGCTCGACGCGATGCGCGAGCAGCTGCGGGACAGTTACCTGGACTACTACGACCGCTACGGGCCGATCAACCGGTTCACCGAACGCCGCACCGGTAAATACGACGAGGCGGGGGCGGACATCCTGGCCCGCGTCACCCCGCCGGCGGTGGCCCTGCTGGGCGACGACCCGTTCGGACCGCTGGTGCTGGCCCTGGAGCACTTCGACGAGGGCACCCGCACCGCGGCCCCGGCCGGTCTGCTGTCTCAGCGTCAGGTACAACCGCGCCGGCCCGTGCTCGGGGTGGACACCCCCGATGAGGCCCTGGCCGTCACCCTCGACACGCTCGGTGCGGTGGAGCTGGCCAACATCGCCGGGCTGCTGGGCACCGACGAGGCGTCGGCGCGGGAGTCCCTCGGGGAGCTGGTCTACGAGATGCCCGGGGAACCGGGGGTCTATGAGACCCGGGCGGAGTACCTGTCCGGGGACGTGCGGGAGAAGCTCGACACGGCCCGAGCCGCTTCGGCTGCCGAGGCGCGGTTCCAGACCAACGTCGCGGCCCTGGAGGCCGTACTGCCGGCCCCACTGGGAGCCGATGAGATCGAGGCCCGCATCGGGGCCGTGTGGGTGGCCCCGGAAATCCACGAGCAGTTCCTGCGCCACATCATCAAAGACCCGGCGGCGCGGGTGGACCGGATCAGCGGGGCCACCTGGGACGTGAAAGCCAGCCGCCATGTCTTCGCCGCCCGCAACGACTGGGGCACCGAACGGATGGCCGCCGGGGACATCTTCAAGAACCTGACCGAGCAGCGCCGCATCCAGGTCACCGACCCAGACCCCACCGACCCCGAGGGCAACCGCCGGGTGGTCAACGCCACCGAGACCACCGCTGCACAGGAGAAGGCGGCGCTGATGCAGGAGCGTTTCAGCGAGTGGGTGTGGGAGGACCCTGCTCGGGCGGCGGGGCTGGTGGATGAGTACAACCGGCGGTTCAACTCCATCGTGCTGCGCGACTACACCGCCGAGGGAGAGCGGCTGAGCTTCCCGGGGCTGGTGAAGAACTTCACCCCGCGCCCGCATCAGCGCGCGGCCGTCGCCCGGATGCTCTCGGAGCCCTCGGTGGGGCTCTTCCACGAGGTGGGGGCGGGCAAGACCGCTGAGATGGTCATGGGGGCGATGGAGCTGCGCCGGTTGGGCATGGCGCGCAAACCAGTGGTGGTAGTGCCCAATCACATGCTCGAGCAGTTCACCCGGGAGTGGTTGCAGCTCTACCCCCAGGCGCAGATCCTGGCCGCTTCCTCGGCCGATTTGAAGGGCGAGAAGCGGCGCACCTTTGTCGCCCGTGCGGCGGCCAGCGACTGGGACGGAATCATCATGACCCGTACAGCGTTTGAGCGCATCGAGCTCTCCGAGGAGTCGAAGAACGCTTACAACCTCTCCGAAGTGGGGCGCCAGCGCGCCGAACTAGAGGCGGCCAACGAACGGGCCACAGCCAGCGGGGCGGACACCATGTCGATCAAGCGCATGGAAGCGCGCCTCCAAGCTACGGAGGAAAAGCTCAAGAAGAAGATGGACCGGTCGACCGACCCCGGCATCACCTTCGAGCAGACCGGCATCGACTACCTGGTGGTCGACGAGCTACACGATTTCAAGAATCTCTCGACACCCTCGAACATCCAAGACGCGGCTATCGATCCAGGATCAGGCCGGGCCACCGACCTGCACATGAAGGTCGAGTACCTACGATCCCAGCACGGGGACCGCGTGATGACCGGGGCCACGGCCACCCCGATCGCCAATTCGGTGACCGAGATGTACGTGATGCAGCGCTACCTCGGCCCGGAGCTGCTGGAGCGGGCCGGGATCCACGACTTCGACACCTGGGCGGCGACCTTCGGTCAGGTGGTGACCGAGATGGAGCTCTCGGTGGCCGGCGGAGACCATTTCAAGCTCAAGGAGCGTTTCGCGAAGTTCCAGAACGTCCCGGAGCTGCTGAAGATGTTCCACACCTTCGCCGACGTGAAGACCGCCGAGGACCTCAAACTCCCTACTCCAGATCTGGTGGAGCGGGAGGACGGGAAACGTCTGCCACGCATGGTCCCGGTAGAGGCCTCTGCGGAGCTCGAGGCGTACATCGAAGAGATCGGCCGGCGGGCCGAGGCGATCCAGGCGCGTCTAGTGGACCGGACCGAGGACAACATGCTCAAGGTCAGCTCCGATGGGCGCAAGGCCGCCTTGGACATGCGCCTGGTCGATCCGGAGCTGGGGTCGATCGTCTCGGAGACCAAGGTCAGTGTGACTGCGGACCTGATCGCCCAGGTGCACGAGGAGCACCGGGACGACGTGTTCCTGGATCCGGCCAGCGGCGAGGAACACCCCACCCGGGGTGGGCTGCAGATCGTGTTTTGCGATCAGAGCACCCCGTCGACGGAGAAGTGGAACGTCTACGACGAGCTCAAGGACCAGCTGGTCCAGCGGGGTATCCCGGCGGAGAAGATCCGGTTCATGCACGAGGCGAAGAACGACGCTGAGAAGGGCCGGCTGTTCTCCGCCGCCCGCGCTGGTGACATCGCCGTGCTGATCGGCTCCACGCAGAGGATGGGGGTGGGGACCAACATCCAGGCGCGGGCGGTGCACTTGGTGGACCTGGACGCCCCGTGGCGCCCGGCTGACATCGCCCAACGCCACGGGCGGATCATCCGCCAAGGCAACCAGAACCTGGAGGTCGCCATCTCCCAGGTGGTGACGAAGGGGTCGTTCGACACCTTCATGTGGCAGACGCTGGAGCGGAAGTCGAAGTTCATCGACCAGATCATGCGCGGCCGGTTGGACGTGCGTGAGATCGAGGACGTCGGGGACAACACGCTGTCCTTCGCCGAGGTGAAGGCGATCTCCAGTGGCAATCCGTTGATCTTGGAGAAGTCGAAGGCCGATCAGGAGCTGGCCCGGTTGGAGCGGTTGAACCGGGCCTGGCACCGCAACCAGTCCTCGCTGGTATTCCGCAAGGACGCCGCCCAGGCGCGCGCGGATGCGCTGGAGCAGGAGATCCCCGCGATCCGAGCAGCGGCCGAGCGGACCACTGATGAGCTCGGCGGTGCGAAGTTCCGGATGACCATCAACGGGGCCACCTACGACAAGCGCACCGAGGCGGCGGAAGCCTGGCAGCGGTGGGCCGGGGCGCACGCCACCTCGCGCCCGCCGAGGGCCGGGGAGACGGACCTCGGTGTCGTCGGTGCGATCGGTGGCCACGACATCCGGGTCGTGCAGCGGCCGGGGAACCTGGCCGACTTGAGCGCCTCACCGGTGGAGCTGCGCATCGACGATGCCCCCGGTGTAGCCGTTGAAGTCACCCGCGCGACGTCGCTGAACCCAAGTGTCGGAATGATCCAACGGCTGGAGAACCAGGTGCGGGCATTGCCGGAAGAAGTCACCAAGCGTGAAGCGGGCCTGGAGTCCGCCCGGCAGGAAGCCGTCGACGCCCGGGAAGCTTTGGGTGTCCCGTTCAAGCACCAGGACGCACTGGAAGCCGCCCGCTGGGAGGTCGAACGGATTGGGCGCGCCATGCGCGGAGAAGAGACGCCGCAACCGACTTTGGATCCGGAGCTGGAGGCGTTGAAGAAGCGGATGCGCATTAACTTCCCCGACGCTCCCACCGCGGGTCGCAGCAGTGGCGGGCATGGTGGAAACGGCCCCGGGCGTCCGCTCGAGGTGGCGCGGCGGCACGACGAGCAGCGTCCCCAGCAGGGCGGCTTGGAGCTGTAAATACTCGCTCTGCTAGGTCTATTCAGATGAACGGTGCCCGCTCCCCACTGGGGGAGCGGGCACCGTCGTTGCGTGGTGACCACGTGCTCGGGAAGCCGTCCACAGCTGGCGGCTACGGAAGTGCCACGGTCGGGCGTGAGGTGACCTGCCGGCTGTGGTCGGGTGGTCGGATGGGGTCCTCGCTGTCCATCATGGGTGCGGGAAAAGCCGCGGAGCGATGGGAGCTTTTGCCGTGCCCATGTGGGCACGGGGCCAGTGCCTCAGCCACGATTCACTCCGTCAGGAGGCAGTGTCAGCCGACTCCGCCAGCTCCTCGGGAGCACTGTCCGACGAAGGACTGGCACCATTTTTAGCCGCCTTACGCCGCTGCACGCGCTGTACCTTTTCGGGTGCAGCGAGCCCGATTTTGCGTAGCTCCTCGGCGGTCCATCCGCCGTTGTTGACGGCGGCCTGGAACGCCTGGGCATCGTTCTTCTCGGCCTCTTTGAGGGCCTCGCGGGCCTCGTCGAGAGCGCCTCGTGCGGTAATCGCCCGGCGGACATAGTCCATCCGGTCGTTGAGCAGCCGCTGTGCTGCTTCTTCTGCCTGCTGGGGGTCAGTGAGCTTCGCCATGCCCCCACGTTAACGGACGCACATCGTGCGTTCCACTGTCCACGGACGCTCCGCTCGCGCTTCGTACCCGTGGTGCCCCAGCGGAGCAAAGCTATCTTTTATGTGCCATAAAAGGGCAGCGCTGCTGGCCTCGCGGCCTTTGCGGTGGCACACTGGTCGTGTGGGGCCCACAAAGTGGGGGCGCTGCGCTGGGCCGGCAAGGAGAGGAGGTGCTGTGGTGGAGGGCGAGAATCCGCGCCACGTGTGGAAGTCGAGGCGGAAGCGGATCGAGGGCAAGACCCAGTACGTCCGGGTGTCGATGTCCGAGTCGGAGCGTGCTCAGTTGATGGTGCTGGAGCAGCAGACCGGGCTCTCGCCCTCGGCGCTGATGGTCGAGGCGGTGTTCGGGTCAGCCGATCCGGTAGCGGTGCAGTTGCGGCGGAATCAGCTGGCCGAGCTGATCCAGATGCGGCACTTAATGGCCACGATCGCCAACAACGTGAACCAGATTGCTCGGCACGCCAACAGCACCGGAGAGGTGCTGCCCGAAACGGTCGAGACCTTGCAGGAAGCTCGCCGCTTTGGAGCGGACGTGCTGGCCAAGATCGAAGAGTTGATCCCGTGATCCCGAACATCACCAAGGGCGACAAGCCGGTCGGGCTGATGAAGTATCTCGTGGGTCCGGGAAGGGCTAACGAGCACACCGACCCGCACCTGATCAACGGCTCCCCGCTCATCATGGCCTGGCACGACGACGTGCAGCTCAACGAGGAAGCCGCGGTGTCCATCGCCCGCGAGATCGACCTGAACCGGCGGTCCTTCGGGGTGGACGCTGACGCCAAGCACATCTGGCACTGCTCGTTGTCGATTCCGTACCAGGACCGGGAGGTCACCGATCAGGAATGGTCGGACATCGCCCAGCGGTTCATGGACGAGATGGACTTCACCGACGCGGGGGCCAAGGCTTCGTGCCAGTGGGTTGCGGTGCACCACGGGCGCTCCACCAAGGGCAACGACCACATCCACATCGTCGCCTCCACCATCCGTGGGGACGGCACCAAGTGGAACTGGGGCAACGACTTCTCCCGGGCGCAGAAGGCTGCGCGTGGGATCGAGAAGGACTTCAATCTCATCCAGCTCGGAAACCACTCCGAACGGTGGTTGCAGCAGGGCGAGGTGCGGCGGGACAGCACTAGGGAGCCGGCCCGATTCGCGTTGGAGCGCACCGTGCGGGCGTGCGCGGTGGCAGCCGACACCGAGGCCCAGTTCGTGCGGCAGATGCGCCGGGCGAACCTGCTCGTGCACCCCCGCTTCGCCGCTGGCACTGATTCGGTGGTGACCGGGTACTCCGTGGCGGAGCGTCCGCCGAAGGGGATGCGGCCGCTGTGGTTCGGTGGCGGCAAGCTCGCCCAGGACCTCACCCTTCCCTCGTTGCGGACCCGCTGGCCCGACACCCCCGAGTCCGCCCAAGAGGCATCCGAGGAGTGGATGGCTGCCAAGCGGCACCGCCGCATCGTCCACCCCGACGCCCCCGGTGCGGCCCTGGACGAGGTGACCGCCCGACGGTTGGCGGATGAACTGAAAGAGGTTCGCCGGCGCCTGGTCAAGCTCGCACCGGACGACCACCAGGCGTGGGCGCATGCGGCTCGTGAAGCCTCCGGGGTGTTCGCGGCGTGGTCGCACGCCACCGAGGACGGGCAAGGACCCCTGGGGCGCACCGCCAGGACGCTGGCACGCTCGGCGCACCGGTCGGGGCTGAAGATCACCACCCCGTTGGAAGCCCCACTGCGTACCAGTGGCACCACGGCGTTCCTGCTGGCGGTCACGAAAGCGCCCTCCCCGATGGCCCAGGCATTGATCATGAACCAGATGCTGCGGATGACTCGGGCGTTCCAGGACATGCATCAGGCCAACAAAGAACTGCGCGAGACCCAGTTGATCGTGGACACCTTCCGGCAGCACCTCTCGGTGGTGGCGGAGCCACTACCGGAAGTCGAGCCTTCTTCTCCTAAGCGCAGTGCCTCCCACGCCGGACCCGCCCGTGCCCGTGGTGCGCTGCGCGAGACCAAGGGGCCCACGGTTGAGCACCCTTACGTAGATCACACCCCCCGCACGGACTACGGAATGGAGCTGTAGAGATGAGCACACAACCCGATGGCGTGAACGATCTGATCGGCCGTGACCTCCAGGCGGTGATGGCCGTGGCCGGGCGCTGGGGCGAGATGATGGCCCGTCAGCGCGCCGAGCAAGTGCGCCAACGCCTGATGGAGCAGCAGCAACGGCGACGGGAGCTGGAAGACCGGTTCGAAGCCGAACGAGCAGTGATGCGCACCGAGCTCGCCCCCGTGGACCAGGACCGTTTCTGGGAGTACGCCAAGCCGGAAGACATCGCTGCCCACTACGGGCTGGCCCGGCAGTGGGAACAGCACGACGAGGTCGCCCGCACCGCGCGAGGACGGATCGAGTCTCAGGTAAAGGACCGCTACGGGCTGGCCGTGGAGGACTACCTGGAAGATCGCATCCCGCAGCAACAGCGCACTGAGACCGTCGAGCAGGGAACCGCGGCCCGCGAAGCCGTGGACGCCCAACGTGACCACGCCGAGGCCGCCCTCAACGCCGCAGAGGCCAGCCGGGGGGATCTGCAAAACGACGCCGACACCCGCCACTCGGCTGCCGAAGCCGAGGAGCTCTGGGACTCCGGAGACCGGCGGGCGAACCTGGCCAAAAAGCTCATGGCGGCCTTTGGTGGCACCGAGGAGGGCCGCGATGGGGTACGGGCACGTCTGGCCGCCGACCGGGACCAGGGCACGCCTCCCATTGAGGCCGTGCGCTCCACCAAGCGTGGCCCCAAGGCCCGCAAGAACACCGGGCGCCCAGCAGGACGAGAAAGAGGCTTGGAACTCGGCTGATGCCATGAGGGCAACAGCGAGAGGGGCGCAACCCGTGACGGGTTGCGCCCCTCTCGCTGTGAGGTTCAGTCGAACAGGCCCTCTGGAGGTGGCTCCAAAGTCAGTGGAACTCCCTTGGGGCTGTGCTCCCGGGGAGTGCAGCCGTGGAAAGGACCCTTCTCCTCAAAGAGGACCCGCATGGTCGGGTCGGCGTAGTTCTGCCACCACACCGCCAGCCCGGTAGCGGGATCCAGGCGCAGGTTTTCCCACGCCCTCCACAGCCCCGTCAGACGGCTCACCGCTTCATCATGCCGCCACCACTGGGCACACCAGGTGAACGTGTTCGAGCGACCAGCTGGGTCCAGCTGACGCCGGTACATCGGCGCCAACATCTCGGTGACGAACTCCGCCACGTTCGCGTAGACCAGCTCCGCAGGAGGCTGCTCTTCCACGTCCTCGTTGCCCTCACTGGACGATTTTTCTTCCCAGTCCATGACCTACTCCTTCACCAGCGCCGCCCACCGGTTCCCGGCAGGCTCAGGCACCACTGGCTCGGCGGCCGGCGCTGTGGGCTCGTGATCGACGGTGTCCACTGTGGGGCGGTTGTGGGCCTCTTCGGAGGCCCTGGACGCTTGCGCGTAGGGGCGGTGGTCAATCGGGATGGTGCGCAGCAGCACGGCCTTCGCCCCGGAGCCGAACATCACGGCCCGACCCTTGGGCAGGGCGGACAGGTCAGCCACCGACAGGATGTCGTCGGTGGCGTCCTGGCGGGAGGTGGACCCGGAGTCCTTCTGCCTCGAGGAGGAGACGGAGGTGTAGGTGTACTTGCCGATCAGCTCCGAGAGCATCTTCAAGTAGCCCTCCTCCTTGACGTTGCCGCCGTAGGTGACGACGTTGGCGGTGGAGAACAGCTTGCGCATCCCGGATTCGCCCCACACGTCCACGCCCTGGGACCAGGACTGCAAGAACGTGGAGACCACGATGCCGCGAGACCCGTAGTGGCTGTAAAGGTTGGGCAGACTCGCCCACCGGCACAAGGACGTGAGGGCAGAGGCGCGGGGCCTCACTCGGGACTGTCCATGGTTACCGGATTATCGCCGTCAGCATCAGTGGCCTGCTCCTCGGCGCCGGCTTCCGCAAGGGGCGGCTCGCTCAGACGCTGCTCAACGGCTTGCTGGAACTTCTCAGCTGTTTGCGCATCGACTAACCCGTCCGAGATGTCTGCGGCCGGGTTGGATAGGTCCTGGGCGTTCTCTTCCTCTGGCGCGGAGGTGCGGGGGTTACGGGCATTGGGGTTCATCGATTGCCTTTCGTCTCGGCGGGGCAGATCCACGCCGGCTCACCGCCGGAGAGCGCGGGTCGTGAGGCGGGATCATCTCTCGGTGCTAGAACACCGCGGGGGGGGGGGGAGTCATCGTGATCGACCCGAATCGCCAGTCGGGGGCGGAAGGATCGTGGTCTCTTCTTTCCGGAAGCTCCTCGAGGAGCTTCCCTGCTGTCGTTCCTATCGTGGCCCGAGTGGTCGTGACAAGAGCCGCGACCGCACCGTCTCGAGTGGCGCCCGACCCGGACGAGGGACCCGACGGCGGATCCTGGCCGGTCCTGCTTCGCTGTGACGGTCGTGGGCAGTGGGGCGAGAGGTGCTGCGTGAGGTGGCATTCGATATGTGATTGTGCTGGGGATTTGGACTGGGAGCGGGCATGATGGGGGTATGTCCACCGCTCCCACGGCACGCCGCACCGGTCTTCAGGCCCACGTTGATTCGCAACGGTGGTCGATCCCGCAGGTCGTCGAGGGGCTACGCGAAATCCTGGGCGCGCGCCTGGTGGCTTATCTCGGCGGGGTGAAAGAGACCCGAGCGGTCCGAGAGTGGGTCGACGGCAGCCGCGAGCCCGGCTCCGAGGCCGTGAAGCAGCGACTGCGCGATGCCTACTACATCGCCGCCCTACTGGCCGAACGCGAAGCCCCCGGGGTGGTTCAGGCCTGGTTCACCGGCATGAATCCGCAGCTGGGGGACCGCGCCCCGGCCCGGCTGCTGCGAGAAGGCGACCCGGAGCGCGCGGTCGCCGAGGTCACCGCCGCGGCCCGGGCCTTCGTCGCCTCGGCGGGATAGTGGTGAGCCTGGTCATCACCGACGCCCCGCAGGAACCGGTCTGGCGAGTCGGGTACCGACCCGAGCCGCTGGCCTGGAGTGGGTGGGAGCACGCCACCGACGGGCGCTTCCACGGCCGCTGGGACGACCCGCACGGGACGTTCCGCACTCTGTACCTGGGCGAGTCCCTGCTGGCGTGCCTGCTCGAGGTCCTGGCCTTTGCACGTAAGGACAAGCACCTGGCCGCGGCCTTGGCGGAGATCGACGAAGACCCCGAAGACGCTCAGGATCACTCCACCGCGGCCCCCGGGACCCTGGATCCCGCGTGGTTGGAGCCCCGTTGCGCTGCCTCCGCTGTGCTGAGCGGACAGTACTGCCGGGTGAGTGCGGCTGACACCGTCGCCACCCTCTACCCGCGGTTCATCGGCGACGCCCTGGACGCCGGCTACGACGACTTCGACGCCGGGCTGCTCAAGAACGGTGCCGCCCGGGCCATCACCCAGGCTGTCTCCGCCCACCTGTACCTGCAGGAAGGCATCGACGGCATCGAGTTCGCCTCCCGGCACGGGGACGAACTGGCCCTGTGGTGCCTCTACGAACAACCCCACGACTCACGGATCAGCTCACACCTGCTTCGACTCCATGAAGTCACCCTGCATCCGGACACCCCGGAGCTGCAGCAGGCCCTCGAGCTGCTCGGTCTGAGCTGGGCATAGACAGCACAGATTGCATAGACGCGGCATACGAGGACACGGCATCGACGGACGCCCATAGGCGGAGTGGGACGAGTAGTTGCATTAGATGCGAGAACTCCCCTCTGACCAACCGGTAGGCACGGATGTTGATGAGGCGGGAGTTCCGCTCTGACGGTGCTATTGGCGTGCGGCGATGTAGCGGGCGTAGGTGCTGGCCGCATGGGTGGCGTGGCGTTCGATGGTGTTGGGGTGGTAGCCGAGGATCTCGGCGAGGACCGGGATGGGGCTGAGCTTGGTGAGCTCCTCGAGGGTGCCCAGGCGGGCGGCTCGGGGTGCGCACACGGTCTTCAGCCGTCGCCGCAGGTGGCTTGCGTCGAGGTGCTGGCCGGGGGAGTTGCCCCTGAAGATCCACCGGCTGTGGGGGTGCGCGGCCGTCCGGTCGTGGCCGGGCTCGGCGACCAGGTGCCGCAGGGGTTCATCCAGTGGTGGCGGGAGTTCGACGGGGTGGGCCCCGACGGTGATGGTGACCCGGTCGTCGTTGATGGTGACCTGGTCCCAGGTCAGGCCGACGACGTCTTCGATCTGTTGGGCCAGGACGAGCACGAGGATGGCGGCGAGGCGGTCTCTGGGGCTGAGCTCTTCGTGGTCGACGACCCGTGCCAGGGCGCGGGTCTGGTCGGTGTGAGACATGTGGGCCGCGGTGCCGTGCCGGTGGGGTTGCAGGCGCAGGCGGGGGTCCACGAGCTGGGCGGTGGCCGCCCATCGCAGGAAGCGGTCGGCCCGTTCTCGGGTGGTGGGCCCGCCGGCCTGCCAGTCGTCGAGGTCGGCCTGGGCGAGCTCGCTGAGGGTGGTGCCCCGGTTGGTGAGCCAGGTCAGGAAGTCGATGGCCACGGTGGTGGTCTGTTTGGCGGTGAGGAAGGTGCCCTGGGTGGTTTCGCCGTCGGTGGTGGTCATCCGCCGGGTCTGGTGCCAGCGGATGAAGCGTCGTCGGGCTTCGCGGTGCTCGCCGGCGGGTAGGCGCTGGATGGCGTCCCGGTTCCAGGCGGTGAACCGGGCCAGCTGCTCGTCCCGGGGCGGAAGGGCGCCGTGGGCCACCAGCAGGGCCCGGACGTAGTCGCGGGTGCGGCTGGGTGGCAGCGCGTCGAGGGTCTCGTGGTTGATGGTCGCCGTGGTGGCCAGGTCGGTGAGGAAGGCGGTGACGTGGGGCTGGTGGAGCCAGGTCAGGCCGCTGTTGGGGCGGTCCATTGCTTTCAGCGCGGTGGCCACCGGGGCCAGGCCTGGGTGCATTTGCTGGGTGTGCGGGTTGGTGAGCAGCCGGTCGACGGTGGCGGCCAGCACGCAGGACCAGCACTGGCCGCCGGAGTGCAGTTCGGCCTCGGTCCTGCAGGTGCGGCAGTCGAGGTTCAGGGTGATCCCGGTGCAGGTTCGGCAGGCGGGGCGCCCGTCGAGGCGGCCGGGCAGGATGCCCGTGTGGCCGCAGGCGCAGGTGCCGGTGGTGCGCTTGGCCTGTTGGTAGCAGTAGCGGCACACGGGCCCGTCGGGCCAGGTGGCGGCGATCTCGTGGTGGTCCCGGCAGCGGGTGCACGGGGTCGGCCAGGTCTCCGGGTCGCTGGGTGGGCGGGGTCTGCTCACGAGGACTCGTCGGTCTCCTCGGGCACCAGGTGGATGCGGCGGGCGATCGGCTGGCCCGGGGTGAGGCCGATGTCCTGCGGGCGGGTCGGGGCGTTGGCGGTGGCCGCGGCGCGCAGTTCGAGGTAGGGCTCGAAGAGGTCGTTGGGGGAGCAGTCCAGGATGTCGCACAACGCCGCGAGGGTGCGCCCCGGGATGCGTTCGGGGGTGCCGGTCACCAGCCGGTAGACCTGGCTCTCCGACAGGGTGATCCCGCGGGCGCGCAGCAGCGGCAGCAGCTCGGTGCTCTTCCACAGATTGCGCTGAGCCATCACGGTGCGAAGGTGCCAGCGGTAGCCGATGCGGCGCTGTTCAGGCATCAGGATTCTCCTCGCGTCCGGTGGCCAGGCGGGCGGCGATCATCTGCTGGATGGTCTTCTGCTTGAAGTCGGATGAGACCGAGGTGTACAGCCCCGTGGTCGAGGCGTGGGCGTGGCCGACCTGGGTCTGCACGAACGCCGGGTCGTAGCCGGCCTCGATCAGGTGGGTGACGTAGGAGTGGCGCAGGCAGTGCAGGCCCAGCTCCGGGGGTAGCCCGACCTCCTCGCGCAGTCCCGCGAAGGCGTCCCCGAGGCTGCCCAGGCGCAGGCGGCCGCCGCGTTCACTGGGCCACAGCGCCTCCGAGGACTCGGCGGTGGGGAAGCGGGCCCGTCCGCCGGGGCCGGTCCAGAACTGCAGCAGGCCCACGACCCAGTCGAACTCCGGGACGGTGAGCACGGTGCGCCGGCGCGGCCCCGAGCCGGTGGTGCCCTTGGCCCAGCGCACCTGTACGGCGCCGAAGCGCCCGTAGGCGGGCACGTGCGGGTTGGGCCCGAAGTCGCCCACCTCGAGCATCGTCAGCTCCCGGCGCCGCAGCCCGTAGGCGTAGCAGGTCTTGAACGCGATCGAGTCCCGCAGGGCCGGCAACCAGCGCTTGCTCCCGGCGGCGTGCTCACGGTCGATGTGGTCGTCGAGATGGTCGAACAGCCGCTGCAGCTCGGCCCGGGTGAACGCCCGGCGCCCCGGGGTGATGGCGTCATCGCTCGAGTGCCGGGGCGTGTTCCACTCGAAGACCACCTGGGCGGGCACGTCCCCGAACGCCTGCTGGCAGAAGGCCGCCCATCCGTAGACCGGGGTCGTGAGGTAGGTGCAGAACGCCGCGACCGCGCTGGAGTCCGCGCGCAAGGTCGTGAGACTGATCGGCCTGGGACCGGAGCGCCGCTGCGCCTGAAAGTCCTCCAAATCCGCCGGGCCCCAGTGCCAGGGGAAGGTGCCGGTGAAGCGCTGAAACCGGGCCACGACACCGCACCGGGCCGTGATCGTCGTCGAGGTCAGCCCGCGGGCCAGCATCTGCGCCCGCCACCCGTCCAGCATCGCCTCGAACACCCGCTCGTCGGCGCGGAACAATCCCACGTTGCCGTCGGTTAGGACGGCAGGCACTTGACCCGGTACAGCGTCCATCCGAATCCCACGTCCATCCGAATCCCACCTCACCGTGGAATCGTGCATCTGATGCAGGAAATCTACGCTCACCAGCGCCGCGGCAACACCCTCGGGAACCATCCGACGTCCGGCGCAGTCCCGCCAGCCGCGCAACGCCGCGGAACCGGGGTGAAATCGGCCAGACGGGAGTTCCAACAGCTGCGAGAACTCCCGTGGGTTTATGTCCGATAAGAATGATTATGTAAAGTCACAACGACTTTATTCGCGGTTTCTGCACATCGTGAGGTTCCGGGTAACAGCTCAAACGCTCTTCCAACTGCCTTCTGACCAGGGCTTACCCTGCTTGATCGCCGCAGGGTGACGTGCCGTGCGTGACGCGAATGGCGCCTGTCCCCACCATGCCCGTTCGGCTTCTGGCCTGGACTTTTTCGACGATGATTGCGGTACACGCAATCTGTGTGCGACTATCGCAAGCATCTTCTGACACCCAAGGACGACTCATGGGCCACGACGGCGAGAACGTGCGGTTCGTTCCCTTCGGTGGGCAAGCCCCCGATCCGGACGTCTTCCTGGCCAGTGTCTTGGATGGGTGGGGTGCTCAGCAGCGGGCGAAGGACTTTGCGCCGGCCACGATTCGCACCCGGCGCAGCGTCGTGATGAACCTGGAGGACTTCTCGGGGCGCTATCCATGGGAGTGGACGATGTCAGACGCTGACGACTTCTTCTCCCACGCCCGTGCGGTGCGTAACCTCTCCCACGGGACCGTGCGCTCCTACCAGGGGGCGATCAAGCTGTTCTGCGACTACGCCTGCGATCCGCACTACGACTGGTGCGAGCAGGCCGCGAGGTCGTTCGGGCAGGTCTTCGCCCAGGTCGTGACCGAGCTCAACCGTCTCACTCACGCCCAGCCCACCGAGGCGCGCCCGGCCAAACGTCCTTTCACCCAGGCCGAGCTGCAGGAGTTGTTCGATCTGGCCGATCTGGAGGTCGAGCGGATCCTGATCTCCGGGCGCAAGGGTGCGGTGGCCGCCTGGCGGGACGCGATCGCGTTCAAGACGGCCTACAGCTGGGGGCTGCGCTCCAACGAACTGCGGCACCTGCAGGTCGTGGACTTCTCGTCCAACAACCGGGCGCCCTATCTCGGCGGCCACGGCGTGCTGCGCGTGCGCTGGGGGAAATCCCACCGCGGCTCGGCGAAGAAGGTCCGCTCCGTGTTGACCGTCTGGCCCTGGTCAGCGGAAATGATCCAGGACTGGATCCGCAACGGGCTGCCCCGCTACGGGCACCCGGTGAGCGATCTCTTCCCCACCAGCACCGGGGCGATCGTGGGCGAATCCCACCTGCTCGGGCGGCTGCGAGGCTTCATCGATGAGCTCGGTTTCCCGTCCGGTCTCGATCTGCATTCCTTCCGTCGTTCCTACGCGACGCAGCTGATCACCGGGGCGGGCTTCGACGTCACCTTCGTCCAACTCCAGCTGGGCCACGAGCACGCCGCGACGACCTCGATCTACTCCCTGCCCTCCCCCGACTACCAGCGACTGGCCCTGGAACGGGCCCACGACCGCACCATCGAGGCAGCCCTCGGGCTGCCCGCACCCAGGAGAGCCCCATGAGCACACGCGAGATCACCTACACGTGGCGGGTCCGCGAGATCATGGCACGCCGCGGCGTGCACACCGCCAAGGACCTCGCCGAGCTGCTGCACGAGCGTGGCATCACCCTCACCGCCAATGCCGTGTGGCGCATCGTGACCCAGCAGCCGGAGCGGATCTCCTTCAAGGTCCTCGTCGCCCTCTGCGACGCCCTCGAGGTCACGCCCAACGACCTGATCACCTACACGGCCACCGACGCCAAGACCGTCCGGCAACACCGTGCGGGGACCGGTGAAGACCTCCCCGACCTTCGCCACTACCGCCCCGTGCGCGCCCGGATCATCGACGACGACGACGATGACTGACCCCTGGCGCCCGGCCACCGACGGCAACGGATCCGCCCGGCCGCCCACGCTCACCGGCCTCCCCACCCCGAACAAACGCGGCCGACCCCGCTCGACCGGGCCCCACGCCTGCGACCGCTGCCACCAGCAGGTCGCCAAGATCCGCCTCCACTGGCCCGACGGAGCCATCTGCGGGGCCTGCTTCACCGAAGCTACCCACACCTACGGAATCTGCCCGCACTGCCGGGAACACCGCATGCTCCCGGGCCGCTCCACCGAACGAGAGCCCATCTGCCGTGACTGCGCCGGCATCACCACCGCCCTGACCTGCACCCGCTGCCTTCGCGAAGCCGAGAGATTCCGGGCCGGGCGCTGCATCCGCTGCGCCCTCGCCGACGACCTCACCACCGTGCTCGCCCCCGGCAACGACCTCCGCCTGCACCGGCTCATCAAAGTGCTCACCGGTTCCCAACGGCCCGAGAGCGTCTACACCTACATGCGCCCAGGCACCCGGGCCAGGACCCTGCTGGAAGCCATCGGTGCCCGCGAGCTGGCGCTCACCCACGAAGCCTTCGACCGTCTCCCCCGCTCGAACGCAACCGAACACCTCCGGGCTCTGCTCGTCCACCACCGCATGATGGACGCCCGCGGCAACGAGACCCTCGCACGCTTCGAACACTGGCTCACCACCAGGATCGCCGGCCTCCCCGACGACGGCACCGCCCACCTCATCGAACGCTTCGCCACCGAGCACCACCTCCAGCGCATCCGCGCCCAGGCGGCCGAGCCCGACACCGATCTCCAGGCCAGCACCCATACGGCCAAACAAGAGATCACCGAAGCCGGGAAGTTCCTCGTCTGGCTCCGGGCACACCACCACGTCACCGCGGATGAACTGCGGCAACTCCACATCGACGACTACCTCAGCGAGGGCCCCAGCACCCGCAAGCACATCCGCGCCTTCATCCGCTGGCTCAACCACGACCAGGACCGCCGCACCGGGGCACTTCAGGTGCCCTTCCGCAACGCCCACTCCACGCCCATGATCACCCAGACGCAGCGCCTCGAGCTCCTCCGGAACTGCCTTGAACACCGCCAGGTCACCAGCTCCACCCGCCTGGCCGGGCTGATCCTGCTGCTGTGGGCCCATCCCCTGAACAAGATCGTCCTGCTCCGCAGGGAACACCTCACGGCCACCCCGGACGGCATGCTCCTCACCCTCGGGACCACCCCGACAGCCATTCCCGAAGCGCTCACCGAGGTGTTCTGGCAGCACCTGCAGGACCCCGGGCACCAGAACACCATCAATACCGGCACGACGTGGCTGTTCCCCGGCACCCGAGCCGGCCGGCACCTGCACCCGAACACCCTCTCCGGCAGGCTCAAAGTCCTCGGCATCGACGCCCAACGCGCCCGCAACGCCACCCTGCGCGACCTCACCCAAGAAGTCGACGCACGAACCCTGATCGACCTCCTCGGCTACGGCCCCGGCGTCATCGCCCAGCACGCCGCCCGATCAGCCACACCCATGTCCGACTACATCGACCTGAAGCACCACCAGCCCCAGTGACCTGCGATCACCGAAGAAACGGATAACGCGATTTCCCATCAGAGGCCGTCATGTTGCCGGAAAGTGCGAATACGCCAGCGTGGACGACTCCCCCGTCATCGGGCCACTGTGATGTGTCTTTGGAGACGGGGGCGGTCCCGACGGAAGCCTCGAGCTGGAGAAGACGAGCGGTGAACGGCCCTCTGACTTGGAGTTTCGGTGGACGATTGACCGGGTTTCGCGTTTCATGCGAGACTTTCGCGTATTATGCGAGACGATCCGCGGGGTCCGGCCGGTGCTGTGCCGGGTGTGCTGCGCTCCGGGACGGGTGTGCTCCACGAGGCCGAGACGGTGTGGGTCGCGATGTTGGATGGCTGGGCGGCTCAGCAGTTCGCGCGGAATCTTTCCCCTGGCACGGTCGAGGCGCGGCGGTCGACGGTGCTGCGGTTTCGTCAGTTCGCCGACTGCTATCCGTGGGAGTGGACGGCGGGGATTGTGGACGAGTTTTTCCTGGAGCTGCGGGCCCTCAAGGGCGCGGCCCGTTCGACGGTTCTGGGCTATCAGAACGCGCTGCGGATGTTCTTGGAGTACCTGACGGATCCGGCCTACGGGTGGGCTGAGCAGTGCTGGGACCGCTTCGGTGACCACCCCGCGCAGGTCTTCCACGAGTGGAACACCGCCCGGCATGCCCAGGACACGGTCGGGTCCCCGGGCAAGCGCCCCTACACCCGGGATGAGCTCGAGGACCTCTTCGACTGCGCCGACGAGCGGGTGCTGCGCATCCGTCGGGCCGGGGCCAAGGGCTGGATTCCGGCGTTCCGCACGGCGACGATCATGAAGGTCGCCTACGCCTGGGGGCTGCGCCGCAATGAGGTGCGCAGCCTGGATCTGGTCGACTTCGCCACCAATCCGCAGGCGAGGCAGTTCGGCGGGGCCGGGATCGTCTACGTCCGCCATGGCAAGGCCATGCGCGGGTCCCCGCCCAAGCGCCGGGCCGTGCTGACCGTGCCGGAGTTCGGCTGGGCGGTTGACTGCGTGGCGCAGTGGAGGCAGGACGTCCGTCCCCTCTACGCCCCGGCCGGGTCGACGGGCATGTGGCCCAGTGAGCGTGGCCGGGCTGCGATCACGGCGGATTCGCTGAGCCGGGCGTTCACCGAGGTCAGGCGCGAGGCCGGCTTGGACGAGGATCTGGACTTCCACTCGTTGCGCCGCTCCTACGTCACCCATCTGGTGGAGATCGGCTATGACGCGTTCTTCATCCAGCAGCAGGTCGGCCACGCCCACGCCTCGACGACCTCCATCTACACCGGCCTGTCCCCCGACTACCGGGCCCGGGTCGTGGACCGGGCCATCGCACGTATGGCCGCGGCGGCGACGAGCACTGGCACTGACAAGGAGTCCTGAACGATGAAGCGGCACGTGGAGTACACCTGGCGGCTACGAGAGATCATGGCCGCGCGCGGGATGAACAACCTCTCCGAACTGATCCCCCACCTGCAGGACCGCGGGGTGAGTCTGTCGGCCTCCCAGATCTACCGGCTGATCGGGTCCACGCCCGAGCGGATGAACCTGACTTTGCTGGCGGCGTTGCTCGATGCCCTGGACTGCACCTTCGAAGAACTCTGCCCCACCACCGTCGTCGCCACCGAGACCCGCCACCGCCTGACCGGCACCGAGGCGGGCATCGCGAAGAAGGACGCCATCCGCCCGATCCGGGCCCGGATCCACCGACCCGAATGAGCAGGCCCGCCCACGGCGGTGGCTGCGTTCGCTGCCACCGCACCGGGGTCAGGATCGTCATCATCTGGCCCGAGGGGCGGATCTGCCGGCGCTGCTACGAACGCGCCACCCGCATCCACGGCACCTGCCCCGGCTGCGCCCAGCACCGGCTGTTACCCGGCCTCCTGGACGGCACCCCGGCCTGCACCGACTGCACCGGGATCCCGAGCAACTTCCGCTGCACCCGGTGCGGGCGCGAGGACGAACCCGTGCGCACCGGACTCTGCGCGCACTGCTGCCTCGCCGATGACCTCACCACCGTGCTCGATGACGGCACCGGGACCATCGCCGCACCGCTACGGCCCTTGTTCACCGCCCTGACCTGCCAGAAGAACGCACGCAGCGCCCGGATCTGGCTCACCGTCAACCCACAGGCCGAACAGCTGTTGCGGGACATCGCCCAGGGACATGTCCCCCTGACGCACGAGACCTTCCGTAACCACCCGTCAGTGGGGTTAGCCTCCTTTCGTGGACACCAGGATGGCGGGATTGTTGCCTGCCAGGGAGGATGCCCGCGTGGGACAGAGGAAGAAGTACACCCCGGAGTACCGCCTCGAGGCGGCCAGGCTGGTGATCGACACCGGGCGCTCGATCGCCGAGGTCGCTCGGGAGCTGGGGGTCGGGGAGCAGCTGCTGGGCCGGTGGGTGAGAGCTGAGCGGGAACGCACCGGCGCTACCGGGGCGCAGGAGCCGTTGACGGCCGATGAGCGGGCCGAGTTGGACCGGCTGCGCCGCGAGGTGAGCGAGCTGAAGCTGGACAACGAGTTCCTGGGAAAAGCAGCAGCCTTCTTCGCGTCAATGTCATCGTAGGAAGTGCCGGCGGGGTTGGCTCGTTTATTCGCTGCCCTCGATCCTGGTGGGCTTGTCCGCGATGTGCCGCCCCGCCGGTCCGGCCGGGCGAGGTCCGGGTGTGGCCTGATAGGAGCGTGCGCTGTTCGGCGTCCGATTGAGGCGTGCCCGCCGGGGGCTCGTCCGGCCTTTCGATCAGGCACGAGGAGCACACGGAGGTAGCCATGGTCACCGTCGTGGGTATCGACACCCACAAGAACACCCACACCCTGGTCGCCGTGGACGGGCTCGGGCGAAGACTCCAGGAGCTCACCGTCGAGGCCCGGCCCAGCGGCCACGAGAAGGTCCTGGCATGGTTGAGCTCCCAGGGCGCGGTGAAGGTAGCGGTGGAGGACTGCCGACATCTCTCCCGCGCTTTGGAGGTCGACTTGCTGCTGGCCGGCCACCAGGTCGTGCGGGTGCACACCCGGTTGATGGCCGGCATGCGCCGCGGGGCCAGGGAACGCGGCAAGTCCGACCCGATCGACGCTGAGGCCGTCGCCCGCGTCGCACTGCGCGAGGACGAGCTGCCGACCGCGGTGCTGGCCGGCTCGGAACGCGATCTGAAGCTGCTGGCCGACCACCGTCGGTCCATGGTCGCCCGGCGCTCGGCCCTGCAGTCGAAACTGCGGTGGTTCCTGCACGAGATTGATCCGGCCATCGAGGTTCCTTCCCGGGCTTTGCGCCGTTACTGCGTCCTGGACTCCCTGCAAGAGCAGCTGGCCGGCAGGGACGGGGTGGTCGTCGAGATCGCCGGGGACATGATCGCCGAGATCGTCAGCCTGACCCGGCGGATCAACGAGCTCGAGGCGCGGCTGGGGCGGCTGGTGCGCACCGAGTACCCGCACCTGTTGGCCGTGGACGGTCTCGGGGTGCTGGGCGCGGCGACGATTGTCGGGGAGACTGCCGGGGCGGCGCGCTTCCACTCCAAGGACGCCTTCGCCCGGTTCAACGGCACCGCCCCGATCCCGGTGTGGTCCGGCAACCACGAGCGTTGGCCTTCTGCGCGTGCATCAACTCGTACGATCAACACTGCCCTGCACATGGCCGCGGTGACTCAGCAGAGGCTGGGCTACGAAGGAGCGGACTACGTGGCCAAGCAATTGGCCCGCGGCAAGACCCACACCGAAGCAATGCGACTGCTACGACGGAGGATCACGGACCGAGTCTTCGCCGCTCTGCGCGCCGATGAGAAGGCCAAGGAGTCACCAATCGACCTCAGGCATCGCCCTGGTCCGGAACCAGTTCTCGAGGTTGCGGCTTGACATAGGAGCATCGGGAACTCGACCCCCGCAATCGTTGATCGCCGGGTTCATCGACCAGATGAGGTCCGAAGGCTACGCGGTCGAGTCGGTCTGCGCGGTTCTGCGCGAGCAGGGCGTGCCGATCGCCGCGAGAACCTACCGCTCCTGGAAGCAACCGGGCCGGCGGATCGCCGCGCGCACGGTCAGCGACACGACGGTCATGGATGCTCTACTGGCGACTGTGGGCACCCCGGAGGGCCTCTACGGCCGGCGGAAGATGACCGCGTACCTGCACCGGTGTGGGCTGGCGGTGGCTCACTGCACGGTGGGTCGACTGATGCGCTCCCTCGGGCTGGCCGGGGTGGTGCGCGGCAAGCGGGTGCGCACCACGATCCCGGCCAAGGATGGGACGCGGGCGTCGGACCTGCTCAACCGCGACTTCACCGCCGCGGCCCCGAACACCGTGTGGGTCGCCGACTTCACGTACGTGCGCACGTGGGCCGGATTCGTCTACG
>NZ_LDNX01000149.1:0-3401 GCF_001027955.1 Kocuria sp. SM24M-10
GCTCCGGGCCCGGCGGCCTCCGAGGGGGTGGGGTGCGCGGCCCGCGCCGCGGCCGAGGCCCGGGTCGCGGGCGCCGGACCCAGGGCGGCGAGCTGGCGGTCCAGGTCCGCGCGCACGGCCGCACCCTCCTCCAGGTCCTCCAGGGACGGGTGCCTCAGCAGCGTCTCCGTGCGCGACCACGCGTCCGCCCGGGCCACCTCGTCCGGGGGCACCGGCCGCGCCGCGCCGAGCCGCCAGCCGCCGAGCGCGGCGAGGAGCACCACCAGCACCGTCAGCAGGACCGTCGGCAGCGGCGGGAGCACCCGGCGGGCGGGCGTGCGGGGATCGGTCACCGGGGGCTCCTGGACGGGGGAGGGGAGAGGGCGGGGTCCCGGTTCATCATAGGATCTGCTGGAGCGACCCCCGCCCGACCCGAGAGCACCAGGAGATCCCCGTGAGCGAGCAGAGCAGCACCGGACCCGACGACCGCCGGCGGCTGACCGATCTGATCGGACCGGTCGTGGAGGAGACGGGCCTGGTCCTGGAGGACGTCGCCCTGAAGCCGAGCGGCACCGGGCTGGTGCTGCAGGTGCTCGTCGACCTGCCCGAGGACCGCACCGACAGCGTGGACATCGACCGGATCGCCGAGGTGGCCCGCGCGGTCTCCGACGCCCTGGACCGGGACGACCCCGTGCCCGGGTCCGCCTACGAGCTGGAGGTCTCCTCCCCGGGTGCCACCCGGGAGCTCACCGAGGCCCGGCACTGGCGGCGCTCGATCGGGCGGCTGGTGCGCGTCACCCCCGTGGAGGGGGAGAAGTTCACCGCCCGGCTGCTGGAGGTGGCGCAGGACGGGGTGGTCCTGCAGCGCAGTCACCAGGCGAAGAAGGGCATGCCCGCCCGGCTGCTCGACCCGGAGCGGTGGTCGTTCGACCGCGTGCGCCGGGCCAAGGTGGAGGTCGAGTTCACGGACTGAGCGCCCCGGAGCACCCCGGGGCGAGTGTAAGATGTGCCGTTGACGCCGCGGCGCCCACCGGCGCCGCGGTCCGCAGTGCGACGACAACCGAGTACAACGAACGAGTGTGCGAACACGACCCGTGGCAGCGCTCCGTCCTCACCGACGGCGCGCTGTTTCGTCCCCGGGGTCGACACGTGAGGAAGGCCGGACATGGACATCGATATGAGCACCCTCCGACTGCTGGAGCGTGAGCGCGACATCCCCGTGGACCTGCTCATCCCCACGATCGAGCAGGCCCTCCTGCTGGCCTACCAGAAGAGCCCCGGGGCGCTGCCGGGCGCCCGCGCCGAGATCGAGCGCCGGAGCGGGCACGTGACCATCTGGGCCCCCGAGCTCGACGAGGACGGTGAGGCGATCGGGGAGTTCGACGACACCCCGGCCGGCTTCGGACGGATCGCGGCCTCCACGGCCCGCCAGGTCATCCTGCAGCGTCTGCGCGACGTCGAGGACGACGCCGTGCTGGGCCACTTCAAGGGCCGCGAGGGCGAGATCGTGTCCGGGCAGATCCAGCAGGGCCACAATCCGCACATGGTGCAGGTCGACCTCGGCACCGTGGAGGGCGTGCTGCCCCCGCACGAGCAGTCCCCGGGCGAGAAGTACCTGCACGGGTCCCGGATCCGGGCCTTCGTGGTGGAGGTCAAGCGCGGCATGAAGGGCCCGTCCATCACGCTGTCCCGCTCCCACCCCGATCTCGTGCGCCGGCTCTTCGAGATGGAGGTGCCGGAGATCGCCGACGGCTCCGTCGAGATCATGGCCGTGGCCCGCGAGGCCGGGCACCGCACCAAGATCGCCGTGCGCGCCACCCAGGGCGGGATCAACGCCAAGGGCGCCTGCATCGGCGAGATGGGCTCCCGGGTGCGCGCGGTGATGAGCGAGCTGCACGACGAGAAGATCGACATCGTGGACTGGTCCGACGACCCGGCCCGCTGCATCGCCAACGCCCTGTCCCCGGCGAAGGTGTCCCGGGTCACCGTGCTGGACGAGCGCGCCCGCTCCTCCCGCGCCGTCGTCCCCGACTCCCAGCTGTCCCTGGCCATCGGCAAGGAGGGGCAGAACGCCCGCCTCGCCGCGAAGCTCACCGGCTGGAAGATCGACATCGTCCCCGAGTCGAAGGCGGCCGCGCGGGCCTGAGCCCGCCCCGGGAGCGGGACCCGAGCCGCCGCACGGACCCGCCCCCCGGGTTCCCGCCCGCCCGGTTTCGGCTCAGGGCCGTCCCCGGGATAGACTGTTCCACGGTCAGATCGTTGGTGGTCCCTGTCCGGCGCCGGATCCCCGGCCCGCGCGAGCCGTTCCGACGTCCCGCCGCGAGACGAGGAGCCCTGAGTGAGTGCGGACTCCCGTCGCACCTGCATCGGATGCCGGACCACCGACCACCCTGACCAGCTCGTACGTGTGGTGACCGAGCCGGACGACGGCGGCCGAAGGGCCGTGCTCGACCGGAGCGGGCGCCTCGGCGGTCGTGGAGCCTGGCTCCACCCCTCCCGCGAGTGCCTGGACACGGCCCTGCGCCGCCGCGCCTTCCAGCGCGCGTTCCGGGCCCCCGTGGACACCGAGGGGATCGCCCCCGAGCTGGACGCCCTGCTGTCCTCGCGGACGGCCCGGCGACCGGGCGCACGAGTGCCGACCACAGCCGTCCCCGGACGGCAGCCCGCGCGGTCCGACCGGACCGGTGACCACGTCCGCACGCGGGTCAGAACTGGAAAGCGAGTCAGAGAACCGATGGAAAACCGATGAGTGCCCAGCGATGAGTGCTTCGTTGTGCTCTGCCTACGGCCTCCTGGGCCGGCGCGCCGTCGTCGACGGCCGACACCCCGGGAGCCTCAACGGAAAATAAGTGGTTCGTGCCTGTTTCGGTGCGGACCGAGACAGGAGAGAAGTGGCCAAGCCCCGCGTTCACGAGCTCGCGAAAGAGCTCGGAATAACGTCCAAGGAAGCGATTTCCACGCTTCAGACCCTGGGTGAGTTCGTCCGAGGCGCGTCCTCGACCGTCGAGCCCCCCGTCGCCAAGAAGCTGCGCTCGGCGTTCGCCGACAAGGCGGACAAGGCCGCCGCGGCCCCCGCCCGCCCGGCCGGCGGCAACGCGCCGTCCCCCGCGAAGTCGGGCCGCCCCGCACCCCGGCCCGGCACGTCCGCCAAGCCGGGCTCCGCCGCGCCCAGCCCGGGCCCGGCGGCCGCCAAGCCGGCCGAGAAGCCGGCCGCCAAGCCCGCCCAGCAGGACTCCGCCCAGCAGCCGGCCGCCCGCGCCGAGCAGCCGTCCGCCCCGGAGCGTCCCGCCGCACAGCGTCCGGCCTCGCCGGGCGCCAAGGCACCCAGCCCCGGGCCCCGCCCGGGCAACAACCCGTTCGCCACCCAGCAGGGGATGTCCCGCGGCGGGGCGCCCCGCCCGGGCTCGGCCGCGCCGCGCCCC
>NZ_LDNX01000015.1:0-16429 GCF_001027955.1 Kocuria sp. SM24M-10
ACGGCGCCGGGGCAGGTGTGGAGTTGGGACATCACAAAGCTCAAGGGGCCGGAGCGGGGCGTGTACTACGACCTGTACGTCGTGCTCGACATCTTCTCCAGGTTCGTCGTGGGCTGGACCATCGCGGCCCGCGAGGACGCCGAGATCGCCAAGAACCTGCTCGAGCACGCCATGGGCATCCATGGCGTGCCGGAGGCGATCCACGCCGACCGCGGGACCTCGATGACCTCCAAACCGGTCGCTCAGCTGCTCGTCGACCTCGGGGTGGCCAGGTCGCACTCCCGCCCGCACGTGTCGAACGACAACCCTTACAGCGAGGCGGCGTTCAAGACGCTGAAGTACGCCCCGGTCTTCCCCGAGCGCTTCGGGTCCCTGGCCGACGCCGGCGCGTTCGCCGAGCAGTTCTTCGCCTACTACAACCACGAGCACCGCCACTGCGGGATCGGGCTGCACACCCCCGCCAGCGTCCACTTCGGCACCGCCGGGCAGGTCCGCGCCCAGCGCCAGGCCACCCTGGACGCGGCCTACGCCGCCCGTCCCGAGCGCTTCGGCCACCGCCGACCCCAGGCGCCCAAGCTGCCCGAGGCCGCCTGGATCAACCAGCCCTCACAGGAGGCCCTCATACAGACCGCCTGACGGAATCTGTCTCACCCGCCTTGACACTTTCCGCTTCGATTACAGCCCGATCACGGAGCGACCGACGATTTCGTGGCCGAATGGGGCCCGAGTGGCGTTCTATGTCGGGCTGAACATCGAGCACTATCAGATCGACAAGCCCTCCACGAGCATCTTCGGCGGTACCGCGATGCTGCAGCCGGATCCACTCAATTACGGCTGGCGCGATTACGGTCCGCGGGTAGGCCTGTGGCGGATGATCGAGAGCCTCGACCGACATGGAGTGCCCGCAAGTGTGCTTCTCAACTCCGACGTTTGTCGGCACTACCCCCAGATTCTCGAGGCAGGCCGGCAACGCGGCTGGGCGTGGCTCGCGCATGGCCGCGACAATTCCACCTTCCAAGCTGGAATGGGTGCTGACACGGAGCGCGCCTACCTTCAAGACGTGACGGATACAATCGCCTCCGCCACCGGAGTACGGCCGCGGGGCTGGCTTGGCCCGGCGCTCACAGAGACGTTCGAGACGCCGCGGATCCTTCGGGAGCTGGGGTATGACTACGTCCTGGACTGGACGAACGACGATCAGCCGTATCCGCTGAACGTCGACGGGATGTTCAGCGTTCCCTACACGATAGAACTCAACGATGTGACGATGTTCGTGAGTAAGAGCTATACCGGCCCGCAGTTCCTGGAAGCGGTGATCGACCAGTTCGATCAGCTCTATTCAGACTCCGAGCACTCGGGTCGCGTCATGTCGCTGCCGTTGCACCCGTTCATCGTCGGCCAGCCGTTCCGCCACCGCTACCTTGATCGGGCCCTCGAGCACATCACGTCTCACGATGGTGTCTGGGTGACGACGAGCGATGCCATCGCGGCGCACTATCAGTCGACGGGGAACAGGAGAGCCGATTCGTGACGAATACGGAGCTGATCGATGAGTACGCACGGCTGCGCGACGAGTTCAAGGCCAAGGGATTGGGCGGCCGGATCGGCTACGGCGAGAAGCCGGCGCTGCTGATCGTCGACTTGATCACCGGATTCACGGACAGCCGTTCGCCCCTGTCAGGCGAACTGGAGTCACAGCTGGCCGCCACCAATGCCTTACTCGTCCCCGCCCGTGAACTCGAGATCCCCATCTTCTTCTCGACGGTCGCGTACGACACCGAATTGCAGGAGGCGGGGCTCTGGATCAAGAAGATCCCGTCCAACCACCTGTTGGTGGAGGGCAGCGAATGGGTGGAGGTCGACAGCAGGCTGGGCCAGCTGCCCCACGAGATGACCCTGGTGAAGAAGTACGCATCCTGCTTCTTCGGAACTGATCTCGCCGCACGCTTGATCTCACGGGGTGTCGACACCATCATCATCGTCGGCTGCACCACCAGTGGGTGCGTGCGCGCCTCGGCGGTTGACGCCTGCTCCTACGGCTTCCACACCATCGTCGTCGAAGAGGCAGTCGGCGACCGGGCAGCCCTTCCGCACCTGGCCAGCCTCTTTGACATCGACGCGAAGTACGGCGATGTCGTCAGCCTCGACGACGCACGTGCTTACCTGCGGGGGCTTGCGCAACAGAACGATTGACTGCAGTAACGCCGTGGGGCCAACTTCCTCTGTGCGGAATATTGAACCGGCGTGCAGGCCGAGATCCCGCAGATGCTGGCGCAGGGCGGCGGATCCATCATCAACACCGCCTCGTCCCTCGGGCAGGTCGCCATCGCCCACCAGTCCGCCTACGTCACGTCGAAGCACGGCGTCATCGGCCTCACCCGAGCCGCCGCGGTGGAGTACTCCGACAAAGGCATCCGCGTGAACGCAGTGCTGCCCGGGGTGATCCAGACGCCAATGATAGACGCGCTGGAGGAGACCTACCCCGGCTTCAAGGACGCGCTGCTGACGAAGCACCCGATCGGCCGACTCGGCACGCCGCACGACATCGCCGAGATGGTCGCGTGGCTCGGTTCCGACGCGGCCGCCTTCGCGACCGGCGCGCAGTTCGCCGTCGACGGCGGGTACCTCGCGATTTAGACGAGGTGGCCACGACGGACGGGAGGCACGGTGTCAGCTGGCACCGTGCCTCACGTCCGTCACCGGTCGCGCCGCGACCCGCGTGTCAGCCGTTCTTCGCGGCCAGTCGGTCCGTCTCGCTGTCGTTCCGCCACCCGGCGGTCGCGCCGCCGTCGACGCTGTAGTTCTGTCCGGTCACCCAAGAGGACTCGTCGGAGGCCAGGTAGAGCGGCATGTACGCGATGTCCTCGCCCGTGCCGGGGCGTTGAATGAGCGCGTTGCCGACCTGCCAGGCCTTGCCCTCCGCATCCACCGCCTTGTCCGTCGCCGGGGTGCTGACGAAGCCAGGCGAGATCGAGTTCGCGCGGACGCCGTAGCGGGCGCCCTCCGCAGCGAGCGACTTCGTCATCGCGATGACGCCGCCCTTCGCGGTGGTGTGCGCGACCTGGCGAGCGGCTCGATCCCGCGACCTTCGCGATCGACGGAAAGCAACTCGAGATCGATCTCGAGTTCGAGGCCTGGGCCAAGAGCGCGCGCCGCATCGGCGCAGCCACCCGGCGTCCGGCGAGGACGTCGCGGGGCGGACGGGCCGATCTCAACACGGTGCGTGAATGGGCCAGTCAGAACGGACACCAGGTCAGCGATCGCGGCAGGGTTCCCGCGTCCATCCTCGAGGCGTACGACGCGGCGCACTGACGCGGTCACTCCTGGGCTGAGCCGCGCGCTGCGCGCCAGTGCTCCGTGACGGGATAACCGGAGCGCACGTGCGCGCGCACGTGGACCTCCCCCGAAGGGGATCCGCTGCCGCCCGGCTCCGGCGGCGGAGGGTTCTGTGTCCAGCCTGAGCCAGGGACCCAGACCGTCCCCGGTTGCACGGGCGCGTCGGCGAGCGCGGGATCGATCAGCTGACGCGCGAGAGCCACGGCCTCACCCAGATCGGTGATCCCGCCGGCTGAGGGCGTGCCGGCCGCGAGCACCCGGTAGGGACCGTCCCAACCGTCCGGGACCGTGAACGTAGTGAACGAGTCGAGCTTTGACAGTGCACGCTTCGCGTCGATGGCCATCTGCAGCTCGCGCAGGTCGACGCGCTGCGTGCGTGCAATGGTGACGATGTCCACCAGGTCTTTCGCGCGGCTGCTGGGGCGGCCGTTGTAGGTGCTCATCGTCGCAGTGACCTTCTCCGCGACCTGATCGGAGATCGGGAACAGCCGGTAGGGGTGCGACGGGACCGGCCGCCCCAGCTGCAGCCGCGTCGACGGCTCGATCGTCTCGACGCGGCCGACCGGGGGAGGGCCGACGACCACGTCGATGGGGATGTCGGAGATCCTCCGGCCGGTGTTCGCGTCCAGACATGTGAACACCAGGCGCCGGGTCGCGACACCCGGCTGGTTCTCTCCTCGCCCGGTCGCACGGGCACGGGTGAGCTGGAACCGCACATGGTCGCCGAGATCACGCGCGGCTGCCTGCTCGAGCGCCTGCTGCGCGGCATCCAGATCGGCGGCGCCGGTCGAGGCCAGATCCAGGTCTTTCGTCGACCGTGACTTCGGCACCCGGGCGAGCATCGCCGTGCCGCCCTTGAGCAGCCACTCGGACTCTTCCCCCTCCGCAAAGACCCGGCTGAGGAAACGATCGTGCTGTGCCTGCACGATCTGCGCATTCACATCCAGCGCGCTCGCGCCGTCACCGGCTGCCTTCGTCGCGGCCGCCTTGATCGCCTGCGCAAGCCCCGTCCAGTCTTTGTAGCCGTCGGGCTCAGGCATCGGCCGGCACCACCGCGTCGACGCCCGCAAGAGCGAGCAGATCAGCCGCGAGCGCGGCACCCGAGGGGTACTTGTTGGGCTTGGCCAGCGGCTCCAGATACTCGGTCAGGCGGGCGGGGGAGAGCAGCTTTCCCGCGTCCGCGGCGTCGGCGAGCGCATCGGCGACGAGGGAGCGGTCGACCCACTGCTCGATCAGGTCGGCGATCGTGCGCTCGACGCTCATGGTCGGCATCCCGTCGACGGAGACCACCTCGGTGGGCGCGAGCTCGCGGGTGCGGAGCCGCACCCCGTCCAGGCGGGTACCGCGGCGGGTGGGAACGACGAACTCGAGTGGCCCGGGGAACCAGTCGCCGATGCCATGCAGCTGCGCGGCCGTCTGGCCTGCGGCGACGACGGGCGGGACGCCGGTGTCTGTGCGGGGACGGTCGGCGCCGCCGAGGGCGAGCCAGGTCGCGAGGATCGCCTCCTGCTCGTGCTCTGGCGCGCCGGCGAGGCGGTAGACGCCGCGCGCGACGCGGATGAGCGCGCCGCTGTTGGCGAGGCGCGTCAGGGTCGGGCGCGCCACGCCAGCCTCGAGCGCCTGGGCGGTGGTCACCAGGCCCCAACGCTGTGACGCGAGCTCGCCCAGACGAGCGAAAGTTGATCCTGCCATGCGCACAGTGTAGCGAGAAACCGCAACAAACGTTGTAGCTCGTTCAGATTGTCGACTTCGAGCCTCTGGGGCCACCCCTTAGCAGTGAGGGGGTTCCAAACCCTCGGGAACGGGTTATATTCGGGAATATAACCATCTGTGAGGAGGAGAAGATGCGGACCCACACCTGCCCGCCGGACCACAAGCACGGGCTGACCTCCACCTGCTACGTCGTCCACCTCTGCGGGTGCCGCGCCTGCATGGACGGCAACGCGCGCCGCCGCCGCGACCGCTACCGTCTCCTGGCCTACGGGCGATACCAGGACGCGCACCAACCCATCGAGCCGATCCGGCAGCACCTGCAGGCACTGGTCGACACCGGGATGATCCCCGAACGGATCGCCATCAGCGCCGGCGTCGGCGGCGCCACGGTCCGTCGCCTGCTCAACAGCGAGACGGCACGGTTCGTCACCGGCGCCACCGCCCGCAAACTCCTCGCAGTCACCCCCGACAGCAGCACTCTCGCCGCGCAGGGCCGAGTCAACGGCCGCGGCACCCGCCGGCGCCTCCAGGCTCTGGCCGCGATCGGATGGAACCACCACGAGATCGCACGCCGACTCGGCTACCCGCGCTGGAAGGTCAACAAGGCACTCGAAGGCGCCTACGTGGACATCCGTGTCCACGACGACATCGCCGCGCTCTACGACGAGCTCTGGGACCAGCAGCCCCCCACCCACACCCGAGCGCAGCGGGTCGGCCGCTCCTACGCACTCACGGTCGCACGCCGGCACGGCTGGCTGCCGCCGCTGGCCTGGGACGACATCGACACCGACCCGGCACCGCCCACAGCCGGGCAGGAACCCCTGCTCGACGAGATCGCGATCGAGCTCGCTCTCGCCGGCCAGAACGTCCGCCTCACCCGAGACGAGCGCCTCGAAGCCACCCGACGCGGGACCGAACGCGGACTCAGCCTCACCCAGCTCAGCGACCTGCTCGGCGTCGACGTCCGCACCATCGACCGCGACCGTGACGACCTCGGACTCCGGCAGGCCGCCTGATGAGCAAGACGCTCGACATCCTCGAAGCCGCCCTGCACGGCACCACCGCCGGCTACCTGGCCGGATGCCGCAGCAAGGGAGGATGCCCGAACCACGGCAACCGCCAGCTGCTCACCTGCACCGAAGCGGCCCGCGCCCGCCGCCACTACTTCTCGCTCGCCTCGCTCGAGGAGACCGAGCCGATCACCCGGCAGATGCTCCGCGACGCCAAGAACAGCCCCTTCGCACCGAAAGAAGCCGCAGATGTCTGACCAGCCGAACACCTTCACCATCGACTCCACCAAAGAGGGAGAGTGGCTGCGGGTCGTCCGCGCGCTCGGCGGCCATCGCTGGGCCCTGTCGCTGCGCTTCAACCCCCTCCCGCTGACTCAGCGAGGCGCCCGGCACACCCGGCCAACGCGGCAGCCCACACCCCACGCGGCAGCAGGCCACGGGCCGAACGCGAGACTGCACCTGCCCAGCTGCGCGATCTCCCCCCAGCTCGGCAACGGCCGCGGCGCCCACCTCAAGCAGATCCCCCACCTGGGCCGAACCGAGGAGCACTGATGACCGACATCGCCGTGCGCCTCCAGGAAGCCATGACCATCCAGACCGGCACACCCGTCACCGTCCGATGGAGCTTCCGCGAGTTCGCGCTCAACTGCACCCGCCGCGACGGCCGCCCCCTCACCCAACGGATGCACAGGCTCTTCCAGACGCTGCTCAACCGTGAAGCGCTCCGCGAGCTCACTCCAGGAGAAGACCCAACGATGGGATCCCGCGCAACCCTCATCGAGATCATCGACGACCTCGCCGTCAGCGCCGACCACCAAGGCGCCCGCGCGGCCGCGCTCGCCGAGGTCCTCCTCAGTGCCGGCATGTTCCACCTCGGCGACCAGCTCCGCCGCCAGAGCCACGCACTCTCAGAGCTCGACGCCGACGACGAAACCCTCGAGGTCATCGACGAGGCACGCACCCAGATCGCCCGAACCATACTGCTGCTCGACCAAGCCGACACCGCACAGGCAAAGGAGCGCAGATGAACCGACGCACCCGCCGCGCCAGCACAGCCCTCGCCGCGGTCGCAGCTCTCGCGCTCGGCTTCGGCGCCCACCAGCTGGGCATCACCTCCTGGATCGACACATGGACGCGCCCGCAGGCACCCGCCCCGGACCCGACCTACGACTACACCGCGCTCGCCGCAGTCGCGCAGGAGCTGCCGCTGATCGATCCCACCGAGGAGATTCCCGAGTATCGCCGCGCCACGTTCGGCGAGCGCTGGATCGACATCGAGGGAAACGGCTGCGATCAGCGAGACGATCTCCTCGCCGTCCAGCTGCAGGACGTCGTCCGTGACGGTTGCACGGTGCTCTCCGGCGTGCTCGACCCCGATCCGTACACGGGCACACGCATTGAGTTCGAGCACGACCGGATCGCCGCCCCTGGAGCCCCGGGAAGCTCCGGCGTCCAGATCGACCACATCGTCAGCCTTTCGGCGGCGCACGCCGGGGGCGCGTGGGCGTGGACCGAGCAGCAGCGCATTCAGTTCGCCAACTCGTTCGACAACATCGTCGCCGTCGATGGCAACACGAATGCGGCCAAGAACGACCACGGGCCAGCCCTGTGGCTGCCATCGAACGCCGACTACGTGTGCACCTACGTCGCCCGCTACACGGAGATCGTCGACACCTGGCACCTCGCGGTCGACGAAGCCGACCGCGGTGCGCTCGTGGACACGCTCTCAACCTGCGCTGCCCAGCAAGCCAGCGACGAGAGCGGGAGCATGTCGTGAAGCCGCTACGAACCCGCGTGGGATCTCGCCGCGCGCGCCTGACGCTTGGCCGCGCGAGCGCGGTCTACGACCTCGTTCGCATCCGTCGTGTCGACACCGAGGGTGCGCCTGATCACCTCGAGCTCGGCGTCGGTCCAGCGGGTGCGCCCTCGCATCCGCTCACCGAACGTGACGACGTTCAAGCCGAGCAGGTCGATCAGAGCCGCCTGCGTGGGAACCTCGGGCGCCCCCGCCCCGTCCGCGATCGCCGCCCGCAACCGCTCCGCGAAAGCCGCATCGCGCGCCAGTCCCGGCATCAGTCGCGGCCGGCGGCCGCGCTGCGAGGGCGCCCTGCGCGCGCGCTCCTGCGCGAATGCGTCGATCGCGGCCTCGTCGTAGAGCGGGGAGTTGCCTTCTATGGCAACCGGCTCGGGGAGCAGAGGACCCTCCTGGCCGGCTCTGCGCAGCTTGTTGCTGATGGAGCGCATCTTGTAGACCGCGACGACGGACACGCCGAGCTTCTCGGCGACGTCCGCCGTGGTGAGGTGCCGTCCGGTCATCAGCGCTCCTCTCAGCTGGATGAATATAACCACTTTCGCGGTTACGGCGCGCCGCGGCAACCAGACCCAACTTGGTTGGGGATGCTGGGGCGCATGGCTAACAAGGACGCGGACGCCATCCGTGAGGAGCTCCGTCGCATCGGCCAGCAGCTCGCGCAAGCGGACGAGCTGCGCGAACGCCGCGGCAAAGTCGTCGACGAGGCGCGCGCGGCCGAGCTGACCCAGCGAGAGATCGCCCTCCTGCTGGGGATGACCGAGGAAGGGCTGCGGAAGGCGCAGAAGTCCTACCACGGACGCGGGCGCTCTTACGGCGGCCGCCTCGCGTCCTAGCGACCCCGCCAGACCTTCATGGAGCGCCCGTCGACTGCGAAATCTGATTGCAATTTTCAAGCACTCTTGACTAATATAACCTGACGAATGAGGGGGTGAGATGGACGAGCTGAACTACCGACCCAAGCCGTGGACGCCGAAGGACGTGCCCACGATCTGGGTCGACCAGACCACCGGGCAAGGCGTCACCGACGCCGGCACGCCCGTTCGCCCCGTCATCGGCGAGCGCCGCAAGAACCCCAACCTGACGGACCTGCTCGACACGGCTGCCTCGTACGGCGCTAACCGCATCATGCTGACCGGGAAGCGCCCCGAGCCTGCGCCTGGCGTGCGGCACTGGCTGTACGTCCAGACCCCGAACTGGAAGCCCGGAGCCCACTGGGTCAACAACGGCCCGCCCACCGGTCGGTTCGAGCACGCGGTCACCGGCTTCAAGATCGAAGTCCGCACCGCGGAGGAGTGGTTCGGCGACGGGCCGCTGACCCCTGCCCAGGCTCGTCTGGCCTGGAACGTCACCGCGTCGATCATTCGCCACGCCGACGAGAACGCGCGCCTGTTCAACAGCCCTGCCGCCACCGGAACGAACCTGTGGGCGCTGTCGCTGCCGAAGAACATCAACCCCGTGCCGGTCGAAGACGACATCGCCCAGGAGATCCACTTCACCTCGGGCCTGCACCACTACGACCACCTGGTCGCGGGGGAGTCGTTCGCCAAGCACGAGGACTGCGTCCCGCTGATCGACCCGGCCAAGACGAAGAAGATCAGCGAGTTCGCCTACGTCGACGGCCGGTTCATGTTCGCCGGCGTCGGGCGCGAGCTCGGTATCGGCCCCGCGATCCGGCTGAACCAGGCCGCCGCGTACGAGCTGCTCGAGCAAGACCCCTACGCGCGCGCCCGCTTCCACGTGCGGTTCCGCGTCCCTCAGGGCTGGAACCACGTTGGCCTGCTCGGTGTGAAGCACCTGGACGTTCGCGAAGGCTGGTTCTATCCGAACCGGCCCGGAGCGGTGCACGACACCTGGGCCGACGGCAGCGAGATCCACGTCGCCCTCAAGCACGGGTGGGAGATCCGCCCTCACGAGGCCGTGGTGTTCCGCAAGGCCAAGCCTCTAGACACCTTCACCGAGCGCATGACGCGCGCCCGCGAGCGAGTCCAGCTGCAGGACGAGATGCACCCGGACCTGCGCCGCGCTGTGCTCGCCGCGCTGCGGAACATCATGCTGCACTCGATCGGTGCATTCGCCGCCGCGGGCCGCGACGAGACCCGCGTCGCCGCGTCGCCCGATGACGTCCCGCCCGAGTACAGGGCCAAGATGCTGCGACAGGGCAACCTCTGGATCTATCGCATCCCGTCGCGCCCGAACGACCGCACCCGAAGCTTCTACCACCCGGAGCTCGCCGCCCAGGTCTGGGGTCGCGCACGCGCTCGCGTCCTCCACGGCCCCAGCTCCCTCGGCGGCTACACCTCCGGTGCTCTCACGGTCGACCCCTCGACGCTCATCGGCATCCAGGGTGATGCGATCTACACGACCAAGCTGCCGGCGTGGTCCCTGCCGGACCGGTTCATCGGCGGCGGCGACGACGGCAAGACCGGGCGCCTGCGCCTGCAGGGCTACCTCAACGGATCCTTCATCACGCCGGAGACGCTGCGGCAGCGTGACGCGCTGAAAGCACGTGCCGAGCGGGCCGGCATCGCCAAGGCGCTCGAGCAGGCAGAGGAGAAGGGCTGATGGCTGACCAGCAGCGCACCGCCCAAGACCTCATCCGCGATCTGCGGCGCAAGGGCATCAGCACGGCCGAGATCGCCGAGGAGCTGCACCGCTCGCCTCGAATGGTCCGCAAGATCCTCAACGGCGAAACCAGCGGCGCCCTCTACCGCCAGGCGCTCCAGGAGCTCGCTGACACCGGACGCCTCACCCACGTCCCGCCGCGGCGCCGGCGCAAGGACGGCTCGATCGCCCCCGTGCGAGGCAAGGCCGGCGCCAAGCCCGTCATCCCCGAAGACCTCAGCGGCACCTACGTTGAGGGTCGCCAGGGTGGTCGGCTGCGCGTCGACGTGGCATACGCCACCGGGGGCGACCGGTACATCGAGATGCGCATCCCCAAGGGCCGCACCGCGAAGGGCCGCGAGCAGGCGAACGCCGAACTGATCAAGCAGGTCCGCAACGCCGCCAAGGGCCAGTCCCACGACAAGCAGAAGCAGATCACCGCCCACCTGACCTTCTCCAACGGCCGCGTGATGGAGGTCAACTCGTACAACGCCTCGACGATGCTCAAGCGCATCCACGAGAACGGCGGCGACGCCCTCGGCTGGTTCCGCGAAGAGTCGAAGAACCGATACGTGAACCTCGACACCAGCCGCGACACCATCACCGGCGTCACCCTCAACGTCGTCAGCACGGCCAAGACGACCGAGTACCAGAGGCAGGCCGAGCGCGGCCGCACTCGCCGCCCCCGCTCGCTGTCGCCGGCGGAGCTCATCAGCATGGAAGAGAAGCGGCGCATCGAGGAGCGCCGCGCTCGCCGCCGTGGAAACCGAGGAGGTGGTCAGTGACCATGGCCGCCCCGAAGAAGCCCACAGCTGCAGCGAAGCCCCGCGCACGCAAGGCCGCGCCCCCCGCTGAGGAAGTCACCAGCGACGTCGACCAGGCAGCGACGTCCGAAGCACCCGCACGCGCACCTCGCGCAAGCCAGAAGCCGGCAGCGGCGAGCGCGACGCCTCCTGAGTCGGCCGAGGCGGAGACGCCACCGCCGGCGAAGAAGAAGCGGGGGCCCTACAACGTCGTCTACGTCCAGAAGAAGCCCGTCTCGATCCGTCTCCCCGACGACGCGCTTGAACTGATGGACTGGGCCAAGCAGGATGCAGCCAGCCGCGGCGACCGCCTCACCAAGGACGAGATCGTCACCGTTGCGCTTCGCGCCTACTGGGGCCGCAAACGGCGCCGCGGGTAATGACCGTCTCCTGAGCTGCTGGCAGGGAAGTCGAGATGAGTGAAACTAACGGGCCGGCCGAGTTGCCGGTCTACTCGATCGCCGAGGCATTCGTGAAGCGATCCGGAATGTATATCGGGCAGCCCGTCACGTTCGAGCGAGTGCACACGTTCCTGCTCGGTTTCGAAACGGCGATGTTGTACGTTCGCGACGAGCTCGCGCGCGATCGCAATGCGTTTCAGCCCGTGGGCGTGCTCGGTCAGTTCCGGGAGCAGCTGCGATCCGAGGGGCGGCTCAGGTGGGACTCCTGGTCCCTGACGATCGTGGCGGAAGCGATCGGCTGGACTGGCGACGAGCCTCCGGCGATCGACGATCTGACCGAAGAGCAGCACCTCGAGGCAGTCCGGGACCTTCTCCCGTTGCTCGAGAAGGTCTTTGCCCTCCCCGCGGAGCTTGTCACCTCGCTCCGTGACTCCGCCTGAGAAGGGTAGGCACCCCACCGCTGTCGGTGTGTCGTCCCGCCCATCGAGTTCGAGAACGCGTTCTATGCTGTGCGGCGATGATCAACCTGACCGCCACCGTCCCGCTTGGACCGCTGACAGAACTTGTCGGACGATCCCTCTCGGCGACTGGGAGATGGGTCAACTCATCCGGTAGCGCCTACCTGTCATATCCATCACTCAGAGGATCCTGACCCGGACGAACGATCGCAGTCGCTCGAGGGCAAAGGACCCGTGCGGATGTCGCGCGTCACACCTCGACCTCGAACGGCAACTTTCGCAGTGTCGTCGCGGAAATCCCGGTGCTCTTGTACATCCGGGCGTGGGCGTACTGGATCTCCGGCAGCAGATCGATGCGGCCGATCGCCTCCAGCATGATCTCGTCGGCCTGACCGGTGAGATGACGCAGTTCGGGGATCGCGTACCCGCCCACGTACTTCCCGGAGTTGAGATCCCAGGAGCGCACGGCCGGCAGCGCCTCCTCGATCCTCTCGCCGAGCTCCACCAGAGCATCGAACGTGTCCTGCCCGTAAGCGTGCGGGGAGAATGGGATCTGCGACATCGTGCCCTTGGTGACGTTGAAGCAGTCGCCCGTGAACGTCCACCACAGGAACGCCAGCCGCGACGCCGCGATCGCGCTGGCCGCGAGCTGGTCCTTCCGGTTCTGAACGAACAGCTTCCCCTCGTTGAGGGGCACCGTGGCGTGCGTGGTCTTGTCGTAGGTGACCGGCGGCACCGTGTACGTGCTCAGGAAGTACGTGGCGGTCTTCTTGAAACCGACGGAGTAGTCGCTCACACGGACAAGCGGCGTCGAGGAGATCGTGCCCTTCGCAAGCAGCGTGTCGATCAGCTCGAACATCGCGTCGCTGCTGGCGCGCATCCAGTTCGGGGTCCGCGAGCCGGCGGGCCGAAGCGAATACCGCAGTGTCGCCATCAGATGCGGACGGAACGCCTCGATCCAGCTGTGGGTGAGCGTCGTGTGCAGCTCGGAGACGCTGCCATACCCGGCGGCGGTGATGATCGTGCTGCGCACCTTCACCTGGAACAGGGCAGCCGGGCGTTCCTGGAAGGTGCTCACCCAGATCGCATCGAACCGCCGCTCGTAGAACTTCCGCAGTGACTCGTCGCGATCGGCGAACTGGCTGCGGATGGGAACGATCAGGCTGAGCCGGCCATCCGGGCGCGTGATCTGCGCCGAGCGCTCGCAGCAGGAGGCGTAGATGTCGTCGACGTTGTCTGTCTCGAAGCCGGTGATGCGGTAGCTGAGCTCGCGCCGGTTGACGTAGGGTGGGTTGCCGATGACGACGTCGAAGCCGCCCTGATTGGGGTGTGACACGTCGCCCCGCACCGGCAAGAAGCGCGGCCCGTACAATGTCCAGCGCATCGAAAAACACCCCGCGACCTTCCGACTACCTCCGGACGTCTTCGAGTACATCAACCAGGCACGCGACGAAGCCGCGGCCCGTGGTGATCGCCTCACCAAAGACGAAGCGATCACCATGGCAGTCCGCGCGTTCTGGGGCGGCAAGCGCCAGCGCCGCCGCTGATCACCACACCGACATAACCGACGAAAAGAACTCTGGAGGCATCTGATGAGCCGTCGATCTATGCTCGAGCAGGAAACCGATCCGCTACACCCCGCGCGGATGCTACCGCGCACCTGAGACGAACGCGCGGTCCTTCACCGAGGATGGCTACATCTCGACATGATCAACCGAGGCAGCGAGAAGATTTCGTGCGAAGAGGTGGAGGACCTCGTCTACCGCTATGACAGCTTCGATCTAGGGCGTGTTGATCAAGAGGTTCCGCTCCTCGGTGGGTGAGTCTTGAACGGTGACGCGACAGGAGATCTCTGACGAGGTGTGGGCCGTGATGGAGCCGTTGATGCCGACGGTGACCGGTCGGTCGCGGCCGTGGACGGATCACCGGCTCGCTATCGAGGGGATGGCGTGGAAGTACCGGACCGGTGCGCCGTGGCGTGACGTTCCGGAACGGTTCGGGAAGTGGAACTCGATCTACAAGCGGTTCAACCGGTGGGCCGGGGACGGCACCTGGCAGAAGCTGCTCACCGAGGTGCAGAAGCAGGCCGACGCCGCTGGGGAAATCGACTGGGTCGTCTCGATCGACTCCACGATCGCGCGCGTGCATCAGCACGGCGCGACCCTCGCCCGGGACACAGGGGGCTGTGCCGAATCACAAGAATCCGTGGTCCGAGCCGCCTGATCACGGGATCGGACGCTCCCGCGGCGGGCTGACGACCAAACTGCACCTGGTCTGCGACGGCCGCGGCCGGCCGCTGAGCATGATGATCACCGCCGGGAACATCAACGACACCACGATGATGAGCGCGGTGCTGGAGAACATCCGCGTTCCCCGCGACGGGAAGGGCCGCCCCCGCACCCACCCCGACCGGGTGCTCGCCGACAAGGGGTACCCCTCAAGGGCGAACCGCGCCTGGCTCCGCGACCGGAGGATCGCGGCGACCATCCCCGAGCGGGACGACCAGATCGCGCACCGCCGCAAGAAGCCGGGCCGGCCGATCGCTTTCGGCGACAAGCAGAAGGAACGCTACAAGGGACGCAACGTCGTAGAACGCTGCTTCAACCGTCTCAAGCAGTGGCGCGGCATCGCGATGCGCTCGGACAAACTCGCCCGCAACTACCGAGCCGCCGTCAGCCTCGCCGCGGCGCTGATCTGGATCAAGACCGATCTCCGCTGAGCGCTTCGCGCTCCTGCAGCGTGCGCTCAAGCTGTCCCACCGTCGGCGCACCCGCAAAGCCGCGCTCGGTCAGATAGACCCTGCACGCCAAGTCGGCAGTGTTCCCCTGGGACGGGAACAAGTCCTGACCGTCCAGAAGAATCGTGGGCGAGCCCGCGAAACCAGAGCTCACCGCCTCAGCCTCGGTGCGGATCAACACGAACTCCACCGGAACATCGCCCCGTCCGATCGAGTCGAGCACCAGCCGTACTCGATCGCCCGCCTCCTGCCAATTCGGGCAATCCTCGATATGCAGCACCTGGATCTTCACACGCCCATTCTCCCGCGCAACTCACGGCGGCTGGCCACCCCGCACCTTCTTGATCAACACGCCCTAGCGGCCGCCGTCGCGATGCTCGACCCCGTGTTCAGCGAGCGGGTATGCGTCTACGTGAGTCTCAAGGAGGGCGGCCCGCTCGGGCTCGAACGGATCCGCGCCGCCATGGAGTCCGCCGGGGTGGCTAAGCATAAGCACCCCGAGCGGCTGATCGCCGTCGACGACATGCCCCTCACCAAGGTAGGCAAGATTGACAAGAGGGAGCGGAGAGGGCTTTGCCCGCCGCGACAGCGCCTAATGGGGCAGACGCTCAGCGCCCGCGCCGCCACGCGAGCCAGTGGCGGATGCTCTCCTCGAGCGCGTGCAATAGAGGCAACATCACCCAGATGACGCACGCGACGGTCAGTGGCGTCGTACATAGGATCTGGAGGTACGGCGGCAGGCCGGTCAGGAGCGGAGCGATGAAGTAGGCGTTGAACATGGCAGGCGGTACCAGCGCGATCCACACTAAAATCGCCGTCCACCACCGCGGGCGCGCGGGACCGGCCGTCGGGATTGCACCGGTGAGGGCGTCCGGAGTCAGTGGACGGGCCTGCCCGATCGTGAGCGGCACGGCCTGTTGCAGGTGCGCCTGCCGCTCCTTACTGTCCTCCCACCGGATGAGGTCATGGGGGGAAGCGAACGTGATCTCGACGACAACCTGGCGCCGGTGCCGTTCCGAGACTCGGACCTTCGACTCCCGGTAGCCGGGGAACGACTGGGCCCGGCCGGTGAAACCATGCGCCCACTCGGTGAGATCGTCCAGCCGCCCGGGGACGGCTGTGCGCGCCACCCGAGCCGTGACCGTGAGGTTATCTGGTTGCATGGTGTCCTCCCGGGGCAGAGGAAGCCCCGTCTCCCAGCGTATTGCGCCGATGACGCGGCACTGAACAGCTTCCGACCATCGGGGTCCGGATCAATAGCGCGAAATAGTGCTCTTCCGAGCAGTGGAGTGTCACCGCCACTGCCGCCTCACGCAGGATGGAAAGTTGAAAGACCTGGATCGACGGGGAGGTCATTTGCACGAGGCGTTTCGCTTGCTGCGGGAAGAAAGGCTCAAACGAGGCCGATACCATCGCCGAGCGACGGTGTATCACCCGGACGTAGAAGAGGTCGACCAGCTCTACGGTGTCCGGCTTCAGCTGGAGTCCTTAGCCTCGATCCACCGATGAGCTTGGGTGACAAGCGGGTGCCGTGACGCAGAAATGCCCCTCTGATCA
>NZ_LDNX01000150.1:0-3242 GCF_001027955.1 Kocuria sp. SM24M-10
CGGCGCCGCCCGCTCCCGCCACGGCGTGGGCCCGCGGCGCCGTGGTCGGCGCCGCCGCCACCGTGGGCGCGGCCTCCCTGTCCTTCGGGCTCTCCAGCGCCGCCGCGGCCTACTTCGCGCGGCAGGTCGTGGTGCCGCCGAAGTACCGTTCCGAGGACCTGCCCATCCTCGGGCTGACCCGCACCGGCGAGGACGGGGACCCGGCCGCGACGACCCTCGTGAAGCTGCCGGCCACGGTGGACACGACCGTGGCGGGCACCTACAGCCTGCGCTTCGACGCCGGCCGCGGCCACGCCCGGATCGGCGCGATCCGCTCCTACTCCCCGCAGGAGGGCACCGTGACCCGCGTGGTGGAGGAGGTCTACACGGGGGACCTCGCGAAGGCCTCCCGCGGCTTCTGGTCCGGGACCGTCTACCCGGACCCCGGTGCGGCCGGGCTGCCGTTCGAGGAGGTCGAGATCCCCATCGAGGTCGGCCCGGCGCCCTGCTGGGTCGTGCCCGCCGAGGGCGGGCCCACCCCGGAGGGCGAGCGGCCGCGGGAGCTGCCCGGGCCGTGGGCGATCATGGTGCACGGGCGCGGGGCCAACCGGATGGAGACGGTGCGCGCGGTGCCCGTGGCCCGGGAGCTCGGGCTGACCTCCCTGCTGATTTCCTACCGCAACGACCGCGAGGCGCCGCCCACCCACGACTTCCGGTACGGGCTGGGGTTCACGGAGTGGAAGGACGTGCAGACGGCGATCAGCTACGCCAAGTCCCGCGGCGCCACGCAGATCGTGCTCTTCGGCTGGTCCATGGGCGGGGCCATCTCCCTGCAGACGGCCGATCTCTCCTTCTACCGCGACGACATCGCCGCCCTGGTGCTGACCGGGCCGGTCGTGGACTGGTTCGAGCTGATCGCCCACCACTCCCGCACCCGGCGCATCCCCTCCGGGATCGGCCGGCTGGCCACCAGCCTCATCTCGCACCCGGGGGGCCGGATGCTGACCGGACTCGCCGCGCCGGTGGACCTCAAGGCCCTCGACTGGCTCTCCCGCAGCGAGCAGCTACACACGCCCACCCTGGTGCTGCACTCCGTGGACGACGAGTTCGTCCCCGCCGCCAGCTCCCGCCGGCTCGCGGAGCTGAACCGGTTCGTGGAGTTCGTGCCGTTCACCCGCGCCCGGCACACCAAGGAGTGGAACGTGGACCCGCGGCGCTGGGAGGACGCGGTGCGGAGGTGGCTGCCGGAGCGGCTGGCGCAGGACGCCCTGCCGGCCGGGGGAGCCGGGGCCGCGCGGCCCTGAGCCCGGTCAGCTCCGCAGCGCCGCCGTGCAGCCCCCGGTGAGCCGCAGCAGCTCGGCCGGGGCCAGCTCCACGTCCAGGCCGCGGCGCCCGCCGGAGACGAGCACCGTGGCCCACCCGAGCGCGGAGTCGTCCAGCAGGGTGGGGGAGGGGGTCTTCTGGCCCAGCGGGGAGATGCCCCCCACCACGTAGCCGGTGCGCCGCTCCGCCAGCCTGGGCTCGGCCAGGGCGGCCCTCTTCCAGCCCAGCGCGGCTGCGGCCGCGCGCACGGACAGCCGGGCGGAGACGGGCAGCACCGCCACCGCCCAGTCGCGCTCGTGGACGAGCATGAGGGTCTTGAACACCTGCGCGGGATCGCGGCCCAGCGCGGCGGCGGCCTCCAGGCCGAAGGACGCCGCCGCGGGGTCGTGCTCGTACTCGTGCCGGGCGTAGGCCACCCGCTCCCGCTCCAGGAGCGCGACGGCGGCCGTGGGCCCGGCGCGGCGGGCGGTCCTGGCCATGACGGGCGGCCCGGCCCTCAGGCGCCCTGGAGCTCGCGCACGCGCCGCTTGACCCGCCCGAGCATCGCCGACATCCCCCGCATCCGCAGCGGGGAGACGAGCTGGGTCAGGCCGAAGCGCTCCGGCAGGTCGTCGGGGACCTCGAGGACCTGCCGGGCGGGCAGGCCGTCGAGCCCCTCGTGCAGGATGGACGCGAACCCGCGGGTGGTGGGCGCCTCGGCCGGGGCGGAGAAGAACAGCCGCACCGGGGCCTCGGGGCCCGGCTCGCTGCCCTCGTCCCACTCGACGGTCAGGAACAGCGGCGACTGGCACTCCACGACCTGCTCCAGCTCCTCCGGATGCTCGCCGAGCCGGGCGGGCAGGGCCGGCAGGGAGTGGGAGAACTCCAGCAGCAGCTGGAGCTTGTCCTCCTCCGGGACGGCCGTGAAGTCCTCGACGAGCTCCTCGAGCTGGGCGGGCAGCGGAGCGCTCATCGGGACGCCCCCGGGGCCTCGCCGCGCTCCTCGCCGAGGACGATCGGCACGCGCACGGAGTTGCCCCACTCGGTCCACGAGCCGTCGTAGTTGCGCACCTTCTCGAAGCCGAGCAGGTACTTCAGCACGAACCAGGTGTGGCTGGAGCGCTCGCCGATGCGGCAGTAGGCGATGATGTCGTCGTCCTCGGCCAGGCCGACCTCGTCGCGGTAGACCGCCTCGAGCTCCTGGCGGGAGCGGAACCGGCCGTCCTCGGCGGCGGCCCGGGCCCACGGCACGGAGGCCGCGGTGGGGATGTGCCCGCCGCGCAGCGTGCCCTCCTGGGGGTACTCGGCCATGTGCGTGCGCTCACCGGTGTACTCCGGCAGGGACCGGACGTCGATCAGCGGCTGCTCGCCGAGGTGGCCGAGCACGTCCTCCTGGTACGCACGGGCCCGGGAGTCGTCGCGCTCGACCACCGGGTACTCGGCGCGCTCGGGCACGACCTTGTCGGTGGACAGCTCCCGGCCCTCGGCGATCCACTTGTCCCGCCCGCCGTTCATGAGCCGCACGTCGGGGTGGCCGAACAGCTCGAACACCCACAGGGCGTAGGCGGCCCACCAGTTCGACTTGTCCCCGTAGACGACCACGGTGGTGTCGCGGGAGATGCCCTTGCGGGACATCAGCTCCGCGAACTGCGCGCCGTCGACGTAGTCGCGGGTGTCGGGGCGGTTCAGGTCGGTGTGCCAGTCCACCTTCACGGCGCCCGGGACGTGCCCGGTCTCGTACAGCAGCACGTCCTCGTCGGACTCGACGAGGACCACGCCCGGGTCGTCGAGGTGCTCGGCGACCCACTGCGTGGACACCAGCCGCTCGGGGTGCGCGTACTGCGCGAACTCTTCGTTGTTCTCCACGGCAACGCCCATGGGGGCTCCTTCCGGGGTGGGGATCGGATTCCCCTCCAGCGTAGTGCTCCCGGCCGGGTGCCGCCCCCCGCACGGGCGGCACC
>NZ_LDNX01000151.1:0-21539 GCF_001027955.1 Kocuria sp. SM24M-10
ACTCCCTGACCGCCCTCACCGCCTAATTCCCCTACGAAGGATCGCTACACCACTCCAGGGGGCTTGACCGTGGACGTAGGCGGCTCCGGCCTTCTGGGACGCAGCCCAGGATTCGCGGGGGCCCACGCAGTTGAAGCTCAGCACGCCAATAGTCGTGCCCTGTGCCTGAAAGATGGCCGGCTCGATGGCGGCCGCCAAGTTTTCACCGGCCCCGGTGGTGAGCATGCCGGCAGCCCGGGCGTGGCGGACTGTGTCATTGACCCCGTCGGGGCCTGCGTCGTAGATGTGATTGCCGGCCAGGGTGACCACACCGAAGCCAGCGGCTGCAACATCGGTCAACGCAGTCGGGTCAGCCGGCGGAGCCGGTACGTCCAAGCTGGCCTGAACTGTGGTGTGCGAGTGCGGCACCTCCACGTGCCCGATGCTCAGATCGGCGCGTGACAGCAGGGCTGTAGCGGGCTCGAGGAAGAAGGCAGGGTCCGGCTCATCAAGCACCAGATCTCCCACTGCGGCGATGGTGATGCTCATGTCAAAGACTCCTGCACTGCGGGCTCTGCCATCACCGAGGTTTCGGCGCGCCCGCTGTCACGGAATCGACTCAGGAACGACTTCAGGCGATCGGACTGGGGCCGGGTGAAGATGTCGGTAGCGCTGCCCTGCTCCACGATGCGCCCCTGGTCCATGAAGACCACCCGGTCGCCCATCTGCTGGGCGAACTCCATTTCATGGGTGACCACCACCATCGTCATGCCCAACTGGGCCAGGTCCCGCAGCACGGTGAGGACCTCGTCGACCAGCTCAGGGTCCAGAGCCGAGGTCGGCTCATCGAAGAGCATCACCCTTGGTCTGGGAGCCAGCGCGCGGGCTATGGCCACTCGTTGTTGCTGCCCACCGGACAGCTCCCGCGGATGCGCGTCGGCCTTATGGCTGAGGCCTACCTTCTCAAGGAGGTAACGGGCACGGTCTTGGGCCTCGGCCGGGGTGGCTCCGTGGGCCAGCTGGTGCGGGCGGGTGATGTTCTCCAGGACCGTCCAGTGGGGAAAGAGGTTGAACTGCTGGAAGACCATGCCCATGTGGCGCCGCTGCTCGGCGATGTCCGTCTCCCGCAACGGGCGCACTCCCCCCCGGTGGGGCTCGAAGCCCAGCAGGGTCCCGTCCAGGTACATCGAGCCCCCGTCGATGGTCTCGAGCTGGTGGATGCAGCGCGCCAAGGTGGACTTCCCGGACCCGGAGGGGCCGATGATCACTACGACCTCGCCGTCATGGACGGTGAAGTCCACCCCGTCGAGAGCCTGCAGCTCCCCGAAGCGCTTGCGCACCCCATGGACCTGCAGCACGGGGACCTTGCTGGTTCGCTCGTTCAAGGAACTGGTCATTTCGTTGCCCCTCCCCGGGACAGGAACAGAGTGCGGGATCGACGGGCCGGGGCTGCGTCATAGCCACGTCCGTACCGGCGTTCGAGGATGCGCTGGAAATAGGTCAGAACCGTGACGACCACCAGGTACCAGATGCAGGCCACGATGAGCATGGGCACGATCTGGTAGGTGCGGTCAGCGATGACCTGCACGGAGAAGAGCAGATCGGTCATGGCGATGACACTCACCAGCGAGGTGCCCTTGACGGTGGCGATGAACTGGTTGCCGAACGGGGGAAGAATGACCCGCATTGCCTGCGGCACCACGATTCGGAAGAACGTCTGTCGTGGGGTGAAGCCCACTGCTTTGGCTGCATCCCGCTGTCCGGCCGGGATGGAGGTCAACCCGGAGCGGATGATCTCGGCCATGTAGGCCGCCTCATGCAGAGTCAGGCCGATGATGGCCGCTGTCAGTGGGGTAATCAGCTCCGTGGTAGGCCACGACGCCAGCAGGGGACCGAATGGGATGGACAGGCTGACCTGCGGGATCAAAAAGCCGAGATTGAACCAGAAGATTAACTGGACCAGCGGCGGAATGGAGCGGAAGACACCGACGAAGGCGCGGCTGGCCCATCGTGCCGGAGCGAAGTCACTGAGCTGCGCCACCGCCAGGACTGCGCCGAAGGCGGTCCCCAACACCATGGCGATGACCGCCAGGAACACGGACATCCCCAAACCTGCCAACACGGTCGGGTGGAACAGGTAAGTGCCCACCACATCCCATCCAAAGTTGGGGTTGGTGGTGAAAAAGATTCCCAGAGCGAAGACGATCACGGCCAGGGCAATAGAGAACACCCATCGCCACGGATGCGGTCGCTGATGCCTGTCGGCCACGTCCACAGGTGTCATCGTCTGCCCCATGGCGCTGACGGAATGCACCGTGCTTCCTTGAGTCATTAAAGAGTTCATGACCTGCCTTTTAGCTCACGCCAGGATTGAGCACGGGTTCATCCACCGCCACATCGCTCAAACCCCACTTGTCAACGATCTCCTGGTAGCGGCCGGACTCGAAAAGTTCCTCGAAGGCCCCGTGCATCACGGGCCCCATGTCGGAGGACTTGGGCGTCAACAGGACCAGCTGGTCCACCCCGGCGCCCTGCTCGTCCGTCTGGGTCACGTAGCGCCAGTCTCCTTCCTGGGTGGTCATCACATCGATGGCGCCGGTCTGTGTGGTCGCAGCAGAAGATGCGCGTCCGGACTGGACAGCCAGGATGGTCGCATTAGTGTCCGCCAGCCCAAGGAACTGCACCGGCTCACGACCCTGGTCCTCACACCACTTGCTGAGGTTGGCGGTCTGTTCCTCGGTGATCGAAGCCTTGACCCCCGCCGCAGTGGTCCCGCACAGCCCTGCGGAGTCCTCGGCGTCGATGCCGCCGTCCGTAGGAATCAGGTAGGAGGTGCGGCTGGTGAGCCAGCTAACACCGTCGAACTCCTGCAACCGTTCGGGAGTGGCCTTGACAGGGCCGTTGAACGCGTCATAGCGGCCGGCCTGCATACCAGTGAGCATCTGCGGCAATCCCTCAGCCACCTCCGTGCGGATGGGAACCCCCAGAACTTCGGACAGGGCGGCCTGTACCTCCGGGTCGAGACCGGTCACCGTGCCGTCTTCCTGGATGGTCCGATACGGCGGATGGGAATCGGCGGCAAAAACCAGCTCGCCCCGGTCCTTGATCTCTTGCGGCAGGTCCTCGTACAGCGGCGCCGAGGTGTTGACGGCGCCTGCGCCGGCCGATCCGCCGGATGCGTTGTCGGATGCGTAGGTGGATGGTGACGAGCAGGCCGACGCCCCCAGGGTGACGGCGATGACGCCGCCGAGCAGGATGATCTTCTTCATCGCAGACCTCGATTGTCGAGTGGACAGGAACTGACTGCAGCCCCCGAGTGTGATCCAGATAACCCAAACACTAGGCATGTCCATAACGAGCGTCAAGACTTTGACTAGCAATTGCTGACATCTGCGCACGTACATGAAGGCGGCGAGAGCATGATGGCAGGCGCTGGCGAACTGCCCGGCGGGCGGGCGGCCTAGAGTGCCCCCAACCCATCTATGCCATGGGCTCGGGCAAGCTCCGCATATTCGGGCTGGTGCCGGGTCACCACCTCACGGATCCGTCGTTGCGCCGGAGAGGACAGTTCGAGGTAGAGGCGTTCGAAGATTGCCCGGGCTCGCTGTCGGGGCCATTCCGGGGGCAACATCGATTCGGGCAGTCCCGGATCGACCTTGGGGAAGGCCCGCCAGACATTCATCAGCTCGGTACGCCACACCAGCGCCTGCCGGGAGTCAAAAGCACCGGCATCGATGGCCTTCACCACAGTTTCGGCGTCGCTGAGGAAGTCACGATAAATGCCTTGGATGTTACCCAGATCCCAGGCGTCGGTGGGCCTTCCATAGGCCGCGCCGATACCCGTGATGTCCGCCTGGAAGACAGAGGCAGCAGTGATGCCCAAGGATGTCACCAGCGTCTCAACCTCAGGCACCACCGATCGAGGGCAAACCCACAAGCCGTCGTAGAGAGGTGCGAAGCCTAGCCACTGTAGGCCGGTCCGCAATTTGTGCCGAGCTCCCCGTTGGTCCTCGGGCACCGAGAACGCCACGCATGTCCAGCGGTCCAGCTCATACGGCTCCCACCCAAAAGTGCTGATTCGATTCAGCCCCCCCAGCAGTCGATAGCGCAGCCTGGATGACAGGGCATAAAAGGTGCGGCGTCCTTCTCGGGATACCACTACCCGCTCTTCACGGGACAATCGGCTCAGCACGGTCCGCGCGCCGGCCTCAGTGATTCCGAAGTCTCCCATCAACTCCACTAGCGCGCTGGAGGGCACGCGAGCTCCCGGCGTCAACCAATAGTCCGCCAGCAGCGTCAACAGCATCTGTCGAGGTCTTGGGCCCTCCGCGACTGCCCCTCGCACGCTGGCGAGAAACTCTCTTCGCAGTTCGCCATTGCAGCCTTCCGGCGGCACCACACCGGTCGTTGCCACGACTCCTGCCTCTCCCCAGCTCACCTACCCTGATTCCCGTCCTTGGTCGCCAGCAACTTGGTCTAATGCGGTGCCAACCATTGCTGGAGGCTCAGCGCTATCCTCCGGCGGGCAGGACCAGGACGGCGAATCACCTTCGCACACGGGACACATGCTGGACGATGGATACCATTATGGCGTGCCGCCGGAACGTTGCACCCGAAGCGATGGCGTCGGCTCAGGTGGGGTCGTGGGGGACCGGCGGATGAGGCGGCAACGGGCTCCACGGTGTCATCGCGCTTTTCGGTTCTACATCACCCATAGCCCACTGAGGACAGTGACTGCACCCCAAAACTATGCACGATTTTGGCCCAATTCATATGGGCGCTTTGGATTGGATGGCCGCAGCATCTCCTTGCACCACTGGCACAATGCCCCATCCCAAGCCGGGATCATGAGCGCCTGCCCAAGAATCACTGTCAAGCAAATGAGAGGCCACATGTCACTGATGCGGCAATCCCTCGTGATTCCGCCCCTGTCTGCTGCTGGACAACCATGACGTTGAAGGGCAACAAATACAGCTCGAGGTGTGGACGTCCGCGTTTTCACCCGAACATGGCACCCACACTCCCATGACCCTGTGGCGAAGCTGGTCTGCGAACTAGGAAGTGGCCCATATGTGAACCGCGGGGTGCTGGATCAGGCGCGGTGAGACGCCACCTAGTGGCACGAGTTCCTCATCCTCCCGGTCGTTCGCGACATGGAAATCCACCTGTCGCCTACCAGTGCATTCATCACTCCCGTCATATCAACCGGACAGCGACCATGGCGGTGCGGAGTCGGATCGGCCCTAGGGGGCCCGCCAGCACTCGACTCTCTGGGCGGCCGCGACGGGACGAGTGGGGGGCGTCAGTGACACGCGCCGGCACCCTTCCCCGGTCTCAGCGGGTGGCTTGTTCCCGCAGGACATTCTTGCGGATCTTGCCGGACGCCGTCCGGGGCATGTCCGGAACCAGGGAGAGCGTCTTGGGCACCTTGTAGCGGGCCAGCCGGCCGGCCAGGTGCTCCTGGACCTTCTCGGCGGTGAGCTGCGCGCCGTCGCGCGGGACGACCACCGCATGGGGGACCTCGCCCCATTTCTCGTCGACGACACCGACGACGGCGACGGCGGCCACTTCCGGAAGTTCCTGGATCACCGCCTCGATCTCGGCCGGGTAGATGTTCTCCCCGCCGGAGATGATCATGTCTTTGATTCGGTCGGCCACGAACAGGTAGCCGTCTTCGTCCAGGTAGCCCAGGTCGCCGGAATGGAACCACTGGCCCTCGAAGGAGCCGGCGGCGTCGGGACGGTTCCAGTACTGCGCGATGACGTTGGGTCCGGAGATGAGGATCTCTCCGGTCGCCCCGGGCTGCGCCCGGTGACCGCCGGCATCCACGACGCGCACGTCGGTGAAGAAGTGCGGCAGCCCGGAGGAGCCCGCCTTGTCCCGGGACCTGGCCGCCGGCAGGGTGGTGGCCCCCGGGGAGGTCTCGGTCATGCCGTAGTTGGCGGTGAAGGCCAGGCCGCGGTTCTCGTATGCCTCGAGGACCCGCATCGGCACGGCGGAGCCACCGCAGGTGAGCTGACGCAGGGAGGAGATGTCCCGGGTCTCCCAGTCCGGGTGCTCGCAGAGCATCTGGAAGGTGGTCGGCACCCCGGAAAGCCACGTGACCCGGTGCTTCTCGATGAGACGCAGCACGCGAGCGGGGTCGAACTTGGACTCCAGCACAAGCGTGGCACCCTTGAGCAGGGCCGGCAGCACGCCCATGCCCAGTGATGCGACGTGGAACATCGGGGAGATCATCAGCGAGACCTCGTCCACGGACAGGTCGTAGTCGACCAGCACGTTGAAACAGTTCCACGTGAAATTGCCGTGGGTCAGGCACGCCCCCTTGGGCCGGCCCGTGGTGCCTGAGGTGTAGAGGATGACGGCCAGGTCATCCAGGGACACAGGCACGTCCTCGGTCCACGGATCGGCCGCCGCGATGACGGAGTCCAGCGCCGGGGTTCCGCCAGACGTGCTGCCACCCACGGCCCAGCGAAGGAGGTCGGGCAGCTCCCGCGAGGCAGGCTCAGCCAGTCCGGTGAGTGTCTCGTCGTGGATGAGCAGCTTCGCCCCCGAGTCCTCGAGCTGGTAGCGGATCTCCGGCACGGCCAGCCGGGTGTTCAACGGCACCAGGACGGCCCCGACCATCCCGACCGCGAAGAGGGTCTCCAGGAAGGCCGGGCTGTTCTCCCCCAGCAGCGCCACCCGGTCCCGGGGTCGCACCCCGGCCGAGGCCAGGGCACCGGCCAGTCGCGCCGACCGCTCGTGCAGCTGGCGGTAGGTGAGCGCGTCGTCTCCGTGGATCACCGCGACCTTGGGCCCGGACTTCTCCAGCCTCCGGATCAGCCAGGACCCCAGTCCTTCGTTGTGCATGCCACTGCCTCCCTGGAAGTCCACCGAATCAATAGTTGAATATCTCCACTATTTGCCCCTCACAGTAGTGAGACACAGGTCACCTGTCCAGGGTCTCGCTTCATGCGCTCTCCGGTCGAAAGATTCGTAGATCACATAGTTGACATCCACAACAGTGGTCGACTGCAATAGTTGATGTGAGGCAGGTCACTGAGGTCGGCTGGTGCCCGCCTCGCCCGCTCCGGCACCAAGAACTTCCCTTCCGAGCCCCGCCCGGAAGGGGCGCCCCGCCCGCTCGAACGAGGAACCACCATGGCCACAGCTACACCCGACGCCTTGGCGTCGCTGGACACCCGCGCCCGTCAGAAGGAGGCCCGCAAGGTCATCCTCTCCAGCTATCTGGGCTCGACCATCGAGTACTACGACTTCCTGCTTTACGCCTCGGCCTCAGCCCTGGTCTTCCCTGCGGTGTTCTTCACCGATCTGGACCCGCTGGCCGGGGCGATCGCCGCCTACGGCACTTTCGCCGCCGGCTATCTGGCCCGGCCGCTGGGCGGGGCGATCTTCGGGCACTTCGGGGACCGGCTGGGGCGCAAGAAGATGCTGATCGCCTCCATGCTGATCATGGGCATCGCCTCCACTCTCATCGGCCTGATCCCCTCCGCGGCCACCATCGGCTCCCTCGGGGCGGTGATCCTGGTGCTGCTGCGGGTCTGCCAGGGCATCGCCGTGGGCGGGGAGTGGGGCGGGGCCGCCCTGATGGCACTGGAGCACTCCACCCAGGGCAAGCGAGGCTTCGCCGCCTCCTTCACCAACGCCGGCGCACCCACCGGTGCCGCCCTGGGCACGTTCGTGCTGGGGCTGTTCGCGGCCATGCCCGAGGATCAGTTCCTCTCCTGGGGCTGGCGGGTGCCATTCCTGCTCTCGGTGGTGCTGCTGGTGGTGGGCATCATCATCCGGTCCAAGGTCTCCGAGAGCCCCATCTTCCAGGCCGCCCTGGCCAAGGAGGCCGCCCAGGGCGCCCCGGCCAAGCCCAAGCTGCCCATCGCGGAGGTGCTGCGCCGCCCGCGCGCCCTGATCTACACCATGCTCGCCGGGGCCTCCGGTTTCGCCCTGCAGGTCTTCATGGCGACCTTCGCCGTCAGCTACGCCGTGGAGCACGGCGCGGAGCGCCGCCCGGTGCTCTACGCCTTCGCCCTGGCGTCCCTACTGAGCGTGCTCTTCGTCATCGGCATGGGCCGGCTCTCGGACCGCTTCGGCCGCCGCCCGGTCATGCTTGTCGGACTGGTGGCGTTCATCGCCCTGCTCATGCCACTGTTCGGCTGGTTCGGTTCGGGCAACGTGTTCCTGATCTTCGCCGCCTTCACCATCGGGTTGCTGTGTCACGCGGCCATCTACGGGCCTCTGGCAGCCTTCGTCTCCGAGCAGTTCGGCACCACCTCCCGCTACACCGGCGCCTCCCTGGGATACCAGCTGGCCACCCTGCTGGGGGCCGGCTTCACCCCGACCATCCTCGCCTCCCTCTACGCCTCCTCCGGCGGGGAGACCGGGTCGGTGGTCTGGTACCTGGCCGGAATGTCGCTGGTCAGCGCGGTGTTCATCCTCCTCACCCGCGAGTCCAAGGACTACGACCTGGCCACCCACCAGCACTGACCCCGCGCAGCCGCGACAGCCGTGGGCCCACCCTGTCCGGGCGGGCCCACGGCTGTCGCGTGCAGCGGAACCGACTGGACTAGAACGCAGCCATCCGCAGCAGCCGGGTGAGCTCCTCGCGCTGTGCGGGACTCAGGGCCGCCAGGGAACGCTCTGTGGCGGCGTCCACGACCTCCTTGGCCCGGGCGTACAGCATCCGCCCCTCCGGAGTGGGCACGATGATCTTCGACCGCCGATCACGGGGGTCCGCCTGGCGCTGGACCGCACCGCGCTCCTCCAGTTCATCGATGATCGCCACGATCTGACTGGGATCCAGCACGAGGAACGCACTGAGCTCCCGCTGGGTCGGCCCCTCATCGCTGCAGGCCAGCGCCAGCACGGAGTAGTGACGCACCTTCAGACCCAGATCCCCGAGCCCACGATTGGCCTGCGAGGATCCCATCGATGCGGCACGCGCCATGAGGAAGACCGGCTCCTGGGCCAGTCCCGTCTGGGCGAGACGCCCCGGACCGGCCTCGGCAGGGGCAATTCGAGCAGTCATGAGGTCACTTCCTGGCGCTACGGGCACTGGTGTCCCCATTCTACGGAACGGGTGTGAATCTTACGCATAGAAGTTCTTAACCATTGACTTTATCAACCATTCGAGATGCAATGAGGAATGTCCGCACTAGTGACCGGCATCACGGATCGATCTCCTGCCGGTCCCGAGCACAAGGAGTTCTCCCATGACCGACACCACCACCGCCCCGCTGGCCGGCAAGGTCGCCGTCGTCACCGGCTCCGGACAGGGCCTGGGCCTGGCCTACGCGCAGGAGCTCGCCCGACAGGGCGCGGCCGTGGTGATCAACGACGTCAACCAGGACACCGCCGAGGCCGCCGTGGCGTCCATCGCCGAGGCCGGCGGCCGGGCCGTGGCGGTCGTGGCACCGGTTGGATCCACCGAGACCGCCACCGCCCTGGTGAACGGTGCTGTGGAGGCCTTCGGCGGCCTCGACATCCTGGTCACCAACGCCGGAGTGCTGCGGGACAAGTCCGTGCTGAAGATGACCGACGAGGACTTCGACCTCGTCGTCCAGGTCCACCTGCGCGGCACCTTCACCTGCGTGCGCGAGGCCTACCGCTACTTCAAGGACAACGGAATCCCCGGGCGGATCATCACCATCGGCTCCCCCACCGGCCAGTACGGCAACTTCGGGCAGACCAACTACGCGGCCGCGAAGGCCGGGATCGTGGGCATGGTCCGCACCTGGGCCCTGGAGATGCGCAAGGCCGGGGTGACCGTCAACACCGTCGTCCCCGTGGCCGCCACCGCCATGACCGAGACCGTCCCCTACTTCGCCTCCGCCGTGGAGGCCGACCGGGCCGGGGAGCCCATGCCCGCGTTCTTCCGCCACGACCTGGGCTTCGGCACCGCAGGCGACGTGGCCGGTCTGATCGCCTACCTTGCTTCCGAGGAGGCCGCCGGGATCACCGGTCAGGCCATCGGCGTCGGCGGGGACCGCCTGCAGGTGTTCTCCCACCCGACCCCCGTGGCCACCGAATACCGCGACGGCGGTTGGAGCTTCCAGGCCCTGCGCGAGGCGTTCCCGGCGATCATCGAGGAGACGCTCCAGCCCGTCGGCGAGAAGCTGCCCCCGCTACCGGAAGAGCTGCAGCCCGCCCCCGCCGACGCCCGCTGAACCACCACCGGCCCCGGAGGATACCGAGATGACCTACGAATACGGGCTCGACCTGACGTCGCTGGACGCCATCGACATGCACGTGCACATCGAGTGCTCCGACCACGGGCACCCGTCCCTGCCCGCCACCCTGACCGAGGCCTCCGCCAAGTACTTCCAGGCCGAGGACCGCTCCCCCACCCTGGACACCATCGCCGAACGCTACCGCGCATGGAACATGGCCGCGGTCGTCTTCACCGTCGACGCCACCACCGCGCTGGGCCACGAGCCCAACTCCATCGAGGAGATCGCCGCCGGGGCAGCGCGCAACAACGACGTGCTGATCCCTTTCGGCTCCGTCGACCCGCACCAGGGCGCCCGGGCCGTGGAGCGGGCGAAGAAGCTCGTCGAGCACCACGGGGTGAAGGGCTTCAAGTTCCACCCGTCGCTGCAGGGCTTCGACCCCTCCGACCAGCAGTTCTACCCCCTCTACCAGGCGATCCAGGCCCTGGGCGTGCCGGCCCTGTTCCACACCGGGCAGAACGGCATGGGTGCCGGGCTGCCCGGGGGCGGCGGGATCAAGCTGGCCTATTCCAACCCGCTGCTGCTGGACGCGGTGGCCGCGGACTTCCCCGAGCTGCAGGTCATCATGGCCCACCCCTCGGTGCCGTGGCAGGAGGAGGCCAACTCGATCGCCACGCACAAGGCCAACGTGTGGATCGACCTCTCAGGCTGGTCGCCGAAGTACTTCCCCGAGTCGCTGGTGAAGGCCTCCAACCGGGCGCTGCAGGACAAGGTGCTCTTCGGCACCGACTACCCGCTCATCACCCCGCAGAAGTGGCTGAGCGCCTTCGAACAGCAGTCTTTCACCGACGAGGTCCGCCCCAAGATCCTCAAACACAACGCCGTGCGCCTGCTCGGCCTCGATGAGACACCGGCGATCACCCCGGAAGCCGCCGGAACCCGATCGGCATGAGGCAGCAGCCCATTCCCGACACCGATCAGGCAGCACAGAGCGCCGGTGAGCGGCTGTATCCGGACTGCGACCCCTACGGCGTCGAGGAAAAGTTGACCGAGGCGGAGAAGGTGCCCCTGCGCCGACTGCGCCGGGTGCTGGAGGACGAGGCACAGCCGCTGCTGGCCGAGTACTGGGGGGCCGGGGAGTTCCCCGACCAGATCGCGCCCTCCCTGCAGGCCCTGGACCTCATGACCCCGCCCGAGCTCACCGCCGACGGCGCGACCCCCCGGTCGCTCTACCACGGGTTCCGGATCTTCGAACTGGCCCGTACCGACGCCTCGATCGCCACGTTCTACACCGCCCAAGCCGGGCTGTTCCGCACCGCCTGCCGCGTGGGCGGCACCCCCGAACAGTTCGCGGCCTGGGACCCGCGGATCACCTCCTTCGAGATGACCGGGGTGTTCTGCCTGACCGAGCCCGACCACGGCTCCGACATCGCAGGCGGGCTGGCCACCACGGCCCGCCGCGAGGGTAACGAGTGGGTACTCACCGGGGCCAAGCGCTGGATCGGCGGGGCCTTCACCGCCGACTACCTGGCCGTCTTCGCCCGCGACACCGCCGACGGGCAGGTCAAGGGCTTCCTCGTGGACCGCCAGGCCCCGGGCGTACGGCTGGAGAAGATCCACGGCAAGACCTCCCTGCGCATGATGCAGAACGCCGACATCCATCTCGACAACGTCCAGGTCCCCGAGACCATGCGGCTGGGCAACGTGGACTCGTTCAAGAACGTCGCCGCGATGCTGCGCGCCATGCGCTCCGACGTCGCCTGGATCGCCACCGGCATCCAGGCCGGCGCCTACGAAGCCGCCCTGGCCTACGTGCGGACCCGCGAACAGTTCGGCCGCCCGATCGGCAGCTTCCAGCTCGTCCAGGAGAAGCTCGCCCGCATGCTCGGCAACGTCACCGCGTCCCTGACCATGGTCGCCGGCCTCGCCGAACAGCAACAGGAGGGCATCTACCGGGACGAGGACTCCGCCCTGGCCAAGATGTGGATCAGCGCCCGCATGCGCGAGACCGTCGCCCTGGCCCGCGAGGTCGTGGGCGGCAACGGCATCACCCTGGCCTACGACGTCGCCCGGTTCCACGCCGACGCCGAAGCCGTCTACTCCTACGAAGGCACCCACGAGATCAACGCCCTCGTGGTCGGCCGCGCCCTTACCTGCACCAGCGCCTTCGTCTGAGCCGCTACCGGCCCCTACCGCTCCCACCCGCCACACACCACCACCACGGAGGACACCACCATGAGCCAGACCCAGACCCAGACCGTCGTCGCCTTCGACGAGGTCAAGAACCTCATCGACACCAACCTCGGGCACTCCGCCTGGCGGGAGATCACCCAGGACCAGATCAACACCTTTGCTGAGGCCACCGACGACCACCAGTGGATCCACACTGACCCCGAACGGGCCAAGGATGGCCCCTTCGGCGCCCCGATCGCCCACGGCTTCCTGACCCTGTCCCTGCTCATCCCCATGTGGTCCGAGCTCTTCGACGTCACCGGGGTGAGCACCAAGGTCAACTACGGCCTCGACAAGGTCCGCTTCACCGCCCCCGTCACAGTGGGCTCGCGGATCCGCATGACCGTGACCATCGCCGACGTCCAGGAGGTCAAGGGCAACGGCCTGCACCTCGTGGCCGACGCCACCATCGAGATCGAAGGCCAGGACCGGCCCGCCGTCGTCGCCACCTTCCTCAACCGCTTCTACGCCTGAACCAATCCACACCAAAAGTGGTCTCTGCCTTCGGACAGAGACCACTTTTGTCCACGGTGATTTCTCGTCATGGAAGATGACCAACCAGCGCAAAGCGGAGGACCCCTGACCCCTCGATTGCAACGCTTAAGATTCACAGCCTTCAATGGTGGCCGATCCCCCGCCACCCGCGCCCCTTTCTGCGCCGATACCGGGCCATATGTAAAGCCAAAGGTTTACGGAGTCCTGCTTATCGAGCTGTAACCCATGGGATTTCTCGCATCTGATGCAGCTATTGGTCCCACCCCGCCTACGGGCGTCGGCCCGATGTGCTTGTTCAAGCTTCCGGACTGGATCTGCCGATGACCAACGAGGGCTCCAAGCGAATATCCGCCTGGAGCCCTGACTCGGGACCTTCACTGACGAGGCGAAGGATGGTGTGGCTCATTTTCTCCACCGGTTGTCGCACCGTCGTCAGCTCTGGGTAGGCCAGCGGTGTCACTCCGATACCGTCGAAGCCGATGACCCGGAAGTCCTCCGGTACCTGAAAGCCCTTCGACTGCAGGCGGCCCAGCAGGCCGAGAGCAATGACATCTGCCGCGGCGACCACTGTGCCTCGCTGGAAACCTCGCTCTACCAGCTCGTCGGCAGCTCTTTGCCCCCACCGGACATTGAAGTCACCGAGCAGCACGGGAGCGTCGGGGAAATGCTGGCGAAAACCGTCGAGTCGTTCGTGTGCCGAGGATGACCGGGGGTCGGCCCCCACGAACACGACCGGCTGCTCCGAGACCTTCACATGTGTTTGGACGTGGTCCCGGATCAAGGACATCCCGTGGAGGTTGTCGCAGCCCACGTACAGGGCTCCGGATGCGAGGACATGCCGGTCCAGCTGCACGGTGACGACTTCGGCCATCGCCGCATCCAGGCTCGCCCTGCTGTTGTGCTCATCGCAGGGAATCATGACCAGGGACTGCATCTGCCGCCCGAGGAAGGACTGCACCCTGCGCTGCTCGGCCTCCAGACTGCCGCCGGCACTGGCGACGAACAGGTCTATGCCCGCCGGCTCCGCCGCTCGGCTCAGATGCTCGACCAGGGCGGCGAAAAACGGATTGTCCAGATCGGGCACGATCAGCCCGACGGTGCCGGTGTGCTGCTGTCGTAGCGCCCGGCCGAGCAGATTGACTCGGTAGCCCAGTTCGGTGGCGGATTGCATCACCTTGCCGCGGAGTTCGTCCGACATGGGCCGGTTGCCGTTCAAGGCCCGAGAGACCGTGGCAACGGAGACTCCGGCGTGAGCTGCTACGTCCTTGACGGTGACGCGTGTTGTCCGAGCCTGCACCCACCCTCCATCCGAGCGTTATACAACCGTTACCTAATGCGACTTCTACCCGCAACAAGGCCCGGGCTACCGTCAATATACCTCGGTAATCGATTACCGACGTATCTACTTGGAGGTAGCCGTGAACTCGAACCGTCTCTTTCCCGCCTCACTCCGCCTTGGCATAGGCCTAGCGGCCGTCGTGTCGCTGTCGGCCTGCGGCTCCGGCGGCGAGGAATCCTCGGCTGCCGGTGAGGGAGAGTCCTGCAAGATCGGCATGACGCAGATCAACCAGACAGCGGTCTTCTTCACGCAGATGAACGAAGGCGCGCAGGAAGCAGCCGAGGCTGCCGGGTGTGAGCTGACCATCGCGAACGCGAACAACGATTCGGCCACGCAGAGCTCGCACATCGAGAACTTCGTCTCTCAGGGGATGGACGGCATCATCGTCGTTGCCATTGACGTCAACGGCGTGACACCGGCCGTTGAAGCGGCCCAGGAACAGGACATCCCGGTGGTGGCCATTGACGCGGAGGTCGAAGGCGTGGACACCTTCGTGGGCGTCGACAACGAGGCCGCCGGCACCGAGGCCGCGCAGTGGATGGTCGACGAGGGGCTGGTCGAGGGGCAGAGCTACGGAGTCGTCGACGCCAAGAACTCCTTCATCCAGAACCAGCGCGAGGACAGCTTCCGCGCCGTCATCGATGACAACGGCGCGGAGTACACCCAGAGCGTCAACGGCGACAACGTCCAGGAGACCGCCGCCAACGCAGCACAGGACCTGATCACAGCGCAGCCGGATCTGGACTTCGTCTACACCACGGGCGAGCCCGCGACCGTCGGTGCGGTGGCCGCCCTGGAGGGCAGCGACGACACCCAGATCATCGGCTGGGACCTCACCAAGGAAGTGATCAACGGCATCGACAGCGGACTGGTTCGCGCGGTGATCCAGCAGAACCCGAAGCAGGAAGGCATCGAAGCCGTCAACGAACTCGTCGCCATCCTCGGCGGTGCTGAGCCCAAGGGGTTCATCGGCGTCCCGATCGAGATCGTCACCGACGAGAACGTCGACGAGTACCGCTCCATCTACCCCTGATCGACCACCCACCACCTTTGACCCGGAGGTTCATCGCAGATGACCCAAGCAACCACGGAGACGCAACGGCCTCCAGCACGCGTAGAGATGAGAGAGATCCGTAAGCGTTTCGGTGCCATGGAAGTCCTGCGGGGGGTGAACCTCCGGGTCGAGCCCGGCGAAGTGATCGGACTCGTCGGGGACAACGGCGCCGGCAAGTCGACGCTGATGAAGATGCTGGCCGGTGCCGTCACCCCGGACTCCGGAGAAATCCTCATCGACGGGGACGAAATGACCGGCTCCGGCCCGCGAGCTGCACGTAGCCACGGCATCGAGATGGTCTACCAGGACCTCGCGCTGTGCAACGACCTGGATGTGGCCGCCAACCTGTTCCTCGGCCGGGAGTTGTATCACCAGCTGACCCGGCGCCTGGATAGCGCCCGCATGCACGCAGAAGCCGCCGATGACCTGGGCAAGCTGCACATCCGCATCAGCGACACCACGCAGGAAGTCGGAACGCTCTCCGGCGGTCAGCGCCAAGCGATCGCGATCGCCCGGGCTGTCACGTTCGACCCGAAGGTACTGGTCCTCGACGAACCCACGGCCGCTCTCGCGGCGAAGGAGGTCGAGATGGTGCTCCAGCTCATCCGCGATGTCTCCGCCCGAGGCGTGAGCGTCATTCTCATCACCCACCGGCTCCAGGACCTTTTCGAGGTGTGCGATCGCTTCGTCATCCTCTACGAAGGTGTCCAGCACCGTCAGCTTGCGCCGGCCGAGACCGACCTGTCCGAACTCGTGAACGCCATGATGGGGAAGTGATCTGAGGCAATGACCACCACAACAGCCGCACCCGCCAGTCGACAGAAGTCGAAAGGGTCCCGTTCGGCCTTCGTCACCAAGCACTTCGGAGTCCTGTCCATCAGCTTGGTCTTCGTCGTGCTCTTCGTCTTCTTCTCCGTCCAGGCCGATGCGTTTCTGAGCGTCGACAACCTCGTCAACGTCCTGCGCCAGATCGCCCCCACCGTGATCGTGGCGATGGCCATGACGTTTGTGATCACCACAGGTCAGATCGACCTCTCTGTCGGGTCCGTCCTCGGGTTGTCGGCCGCTGCGCTGGGCCTGTGGGCCTCCTCCGGCAGCGCCGTGCTGGCCCTGCTGCTGGTCCTGGTGCTGGGCCTGGGCATCGGGCTGCTCACCGGTGCCTTGACTGCCTACGGTCGCCTGCAGTCGTTCATCGTGACACTGGCGGCCCTCACGGCCGTGCGGGGCGTCGCTCTGCTCGTCACCGAGGGCTACAGCGCACCGATCGAGGCCCCTGTGATTACTGCCTTGGGGCAGGCCAAGTTCCTCGGCCTCTACGTCCCGACGTGGATCGCCATCGGCGTCGTGCTGCTGGCCTGGTACGTCTTCGGCAAGACCCGACTGGGACGCTACGTCGTTGCTGTGGGCTCCAACGCCGAGTCGCTGCGCCGCGCCGGTGTCGACATCCGAAAGATCCGGATGGCAGTGCTCGGTATGACCGGAATCGCCGCCGCTCTTGCGGGCATCCTCACCGCCGCCCGCCTGTCCAGCGGATCGCCCAACTCGGGAACCATGTTCGAACTCGAGGTCATCACCGCTGTCGTTCTGGGCGGCACCAGTCTGATGGGCGGCCGGGGCTCGATCATCGGGTCGGCGATCGGGGCACTGACCCTGGGCATCATCAGCAACGGCCTAGTGCTTCTCGGGGTGGATGTGTACTGGGTGCCGATCGTGCAGGGCATCATCCTGGTGGTCGCCATCCTGCTCAACAGCAAAATCTTCAGCCGTTTCGCAGGCAACGCCGCATGACTGCGGTCATGACGGTGACCGGCCCGGTCAATGCCGCCGAGCTCGGTGTCACCCTGACCCACGAACACATCCTGAACGATGTCCGCTCCTGGTCCCACAGCACCAGCTCCTCCGGGTGGGATCCCGCCGACTTCGCCACACGCCCGGTCACCCCCGACATCCTGTGGGACCTCAAGCAGGACCCCTTCGGCAATCAGGACAACTGCACGCTCGACGATCACGAGACCGCGATCGAAGAAGTCGCCCGATTCGCCGCCCTCGGCGGACAGACCATCGTCGAAACCTCCGGTCTGGGCAGCGGGCGCGACCTCGCCGGCCTGGCCCAGATCAGCCGGCGCACGGGCGTGAACATCGTCGCCGGCACCGGCTACTACCTGGAGGCCAGCCACCCGGCGGAGGTCGCCCACCTGGACAGCGAGCACATCGCCGAGCGAATTCTGCACGACATCACCCACGGCGAGGCCGGGGTCCGCCCGGGAATCATCGGCGAGATCGGGGTCAGCGCGAACTTCACCCAGGCCGAGCGGCGCAGCCTGACCGGGGCGCTGCTTGCGCAGAAGGAAACCGATCTGCCGATCCAGGTGCATCTGCCCGGGTGGTACCGGCTCGGCCATGACGTGCTCGACATCGCCGAAGGCCTCGGCGTGGCCTTGGAACGGGTCGTGCTGTGCCACATGGGCCCCTCCGGGGCGGACTCGAGCTATCAGGAAAGTCTGCTGGCCCGCGGCGCCTGGCTCCAGTTCGACATGATCGGCATGGAGGTGTTCTACGCCGACCAGGGCGTGCAGTGCCCCTCCGATGAGCAGAACGCCGCCTGGTTGGCGCGCCTGATCGAACGTGGGCACGCGGACCAGTTGCTGATCTCCCAGGACATCTTCTTGAAGTCGCTGCTGCGCAGCCACGGCGGCCCAGGATACGGGCACATCGTGCAGTACTTCATCCCCCGGCTGCATCGGCACGGCCTCGATCACGCCACGACCGATCAACTGCTCATAGACAACCCCCGCACCCTCTTCGAGGGTCGCCTCGCACCCACTGACTGACCTATCCGAAGGAGACCCCGATGACCCGTGTTCTACTCGCCGGCGAGAGCTGGATCGTTCACGAAACCCACCACAAGGGCTTCGACCATTTCAACAGCACAACCTTCGACACCGGCGCGGACGCCTTCATCGCAGCCGCCGGTGAGCAGGGCATCGAGATCGAGCAAATGTACGGGCACGACATCCCGGCCCATTTCCCGCGCACGGCCCAAGCCCTGTCGGCCTACGACGTCGTCATCATCTCGGACATCGGATACAACTCTTTCGTGCTGACCCCGGAGACATGGAAAAGGGGTGAGCGCAGCGACAACTCCATGGTGGCGCTGCGGGAGTGGACCCGTGGTGGCGGCGGCCTCATGATGGCCGGGGGCTACCTCAGCTTTCAGGGCATCCAGGGCATCGCCAATTTCTCCCGCAGTCCCATCGCCGACACCCTGCCGGTGACCATGATCGCCGGCGACGACCGGGTCGAAGCGCCGCAGGGCGCACGGGTGAACGTGCTGCAGCCGGATCACCCGCTGGGCCAAGCGTGCCTGGGCGCTCCAGAGCTGCTCGGCTACAACGAAGTCCATGCGACACCTGACGCCTCGGTCATCGCCACCGTTGGCGAGGACGTCCTGCTGGCCACACGAGAGGTCGGGGCAGGGCGGAGCCTGGTGTGGACCTCCGACATCGGTCCGCACTGGTGCCCGCAGGAGTTCCTGGACTGGGACGGTTTCGCCCCGCTCGTCGGATCCATGCTGCGCTGGCTGGCTGGGGAGGAGAAGTGATGACCACCCCGATCATCATCGACTGCGACCCCGGACACGACGACGCCGTCGCCCTGCTGCTGGCCGTCAGTTCACCCGCTGTGGAGTTGCTCGCCGTCACCACGTGCTTCGGCAACTGCTCTGTCGAAGACGCCACCCGCAACGCCATCCAGATCCTCACCTTGGCCGGTGCTACCGACATTCCCGTGGCCGCTGGCGCCGCCGGCCCACTGAATGGGGCCACTGCTCTGGGCAACTACGTGCACGGTGTCAGCGGCCTGGACGGGCCCCCCATGCCAGATCCCGGGTTCGAGCCACAGAGCGGGGACGCAGTGAGCCTGCTCTCCAGAACGCTTCGTGCCTCCGCCGAACCGGTCACACTCGTGGTGACCGGGCCGATGACCAACGTCGGCAGACTTCTGAGGGACACCCCTGAGCTCACGGAACGGATCCGTGAGGTGATCTTCATGGGAGGTTCCACCGAACGGGGCAACCACACCCCTACGGCCGAGTTCAACACCTACGCCGACCCAGAAGCGCTCGACATCGTCCTGGCCTCCGGGGTTCCCGTCCGGATGGTCGGCCTCAACCTCACCCATCAGGCACTGGCCACGCAAGACGTTGTGGACCGGATGGCGGCCATGACGCACGAGATCGGCAAGGTGTGCGCCGGATGGATGGGCTTCTTCGGGTCCTCCTACCACCGCGTCTGGGACTTCGACGCCCCGCCGGTACACGACCCTTGCACGATCGCCGCCCTCATCGACCCCGGGTCCATCACATGGTGCCCGGCCTTCCTGGCCGTCGAGCTGGACGGCACATGGACGCGCGGCACCACCATCGTCGACCTGCACCAGCGGTATCCCGATCAGGCCCCCAACGCCCAGATCGCCATGACACTGGACGCCGAACGCTACTGGTCCTTGGTCCTGGATGCCCTCGAATCCCTAGGCCGGCAGTCATGAGCGACATCGCCGCCGGGCGGGTCTGCATCATCGGTTCCCTCAACATCGACACGACCCTGCGGGTGACCCGACTCCCAGGAGCCGGAGAAACCGTTCTCGCGCGCAGCCGTCACAGCTCACCAGGAGGCAAGGGCGCCAACCAAGCCGCCGCGGCCGCCGCGCTGGGAAGCCAGGTGCGCTTCGTCGGTGCAGTCGGCGCCGACGCCCACGGTGAGCACGGCCTGGCCGCGCTGCAGGCTCGAGGCATCGACACCTCCGGCACACTGAGGGCGAAGGACTCCCCCACAGGAACCGCCGTCATCCTGGTCTCGGACGACGGAGAAAACCTCATCGTGGTGGACCCGGGAGCCAACGCAGACCTCGACGAGGAGTGGGTCACCCGCACGCTCCGCTCCGGCACCGAGGAGGTGCTGCTGGCACAGCTGGAAGTTCCGGTGCCAACGCTTCTGACGGCGGCTCAAACACGCACCCCGCACTGCTTCATCTTGAATCCGGCTCCGATGCCGGACCTCACCACACTGATGCCGCTTCTGCAGCACGTCGACGTCCTCGTGCCCAACCGCACGGAGTTGGGCCAGCTCGCCGGCAGACCCACCCCGACCTCGATGGAGCAGGTGCGAGAGTGTGTTGCCCACCTCGCGTTCCAGGGCACGCTCGTGGTGACCCTCGGCGCCGAGGGGGCCGCGATCTTCGATCCGACCGGCACTCTGGTCGAGCAGGTACCGGCGCCTCCCGTCGACGTGGTCGATACCAGCGGAGCCGGTGACGCTTTCTGTGGTGCGCTGGCTCACGAACTGGCCCAGCCGGGCACGACCATCTCCTCCGCTGTTAGGCGCGCGGTGCACCTGGCGGCAACCAGCACCCAGCACGTTGGAGCGCAAGTGTCTCCGGCTTTCGGAGACCTAGTCCCGTAAGCAGCCACATGGATCCGAGATTGCATCCGTCCGCCAAGGGGCCTCATGCCTACAGAGAGGAAACCGCCACTCCAGAAGACGCCAATAGAGCCAGCCTGCTGGCCGCTATCCGGCCACATGTGAGGTCGAGAGGGTGTTTCCACCGCTCGTTGCCGGCGTCCTGTGACGGTAGTCGCTATGGGCGGTGCGGGGTGGATGGAGATCTTTCGCTGTGGGCCTGGACCCATGAAATTGCTGCATCCACCGCCACTTCGAGTCCTTTGAGTTTTCTGCCCTCGGTATCCTGGAACGCGGCGATGCCGGCGAGGTGGGGGTACCTTTTGGGCGCGTTCGGCCAGAGGGGGACGGGGGACGCGGCGTCCAGTGCTGATCCGAGAACGATGATATCGAGCATGGTGGCCACCGGCACCCATTGCTCCTCAGGTATCCCTGCTTCATCCAGCAACCCGAGAAGTGCTTCGTATATGGCCAAAGTGGGGCCGTCCTGGACGGGTTGGCCGATCACCACCGGAACCAACCAAGGGGCTTGGGCCGATACCTCTCGATAGGAAAGGACCCACTGGCGTAGGCGCTGCGCCCAGGGAATCGAGCGATCGGCGAGGGTGTGCAGCGGAATGGAGGAGTACAGTTCGGCCCGGATCAAGGTGATGATTTCGGTGCGACCGCCGGGAACGTGGTGGTAGAGCGAGGAGGCATGCACCTTCAGGCGGGTGGCCAGCCCGGCAATGGTGAAGTCGCCATTGCGGCGAACCATCTCCAGGGCGGTGCGGACGATCAAGTCTCGAGAGAGGAGATTAGTCGCCGGCCGGCCCATG
>NZ_LDNX01000152.1:0-856 GCF_001027955.1 Kocuria sp. SM24M-10
CCTACGACTGCGCCACCGCCGCCCTGACCGAGCCGGTGGACCTGGAGCCGCTGCCGGCCAAGAAGGCCTGGCAGCCCGGCCCCGAGGAGCTGGACCGGATCGCGGGACTGCTGCGCGCCGCGGACCGCCCGCTGCTCCTGGCCGGGCGCGGGGTCCTGCTGGCCGGGGCCGCCGCATCGCTGCAGGAGCTCGGCGACCGGCTCGGGGCGCTGTTCATGACCTCGGTGATGGCCACCAACGCCGTGGACTCCCCCTGGAACCTCGGCATCGCCGGGGGCTTCACCCGCGACCACCGCCTGGCCACCGCCCGCCAGGCCGATCTGGTGCTGGTGGCCGGGGCGAGCCTGAACGCCTTCCAGTCCCGCTACGGCACCCTCTTCGCCGAAGGCACCCGGATGATCCGCATCGACAACGAACCCGAGTCGGCGCTGGCCCACCCGGCCGTCACCGACTACCTCCGCGCCGACCTCGGAGTGGCCCTGGCCGGGCTGCTGGCCCGCACCCCGGCCGCGGACCGGCAGCGCACCTGGCGGGCGGGCGCCCCCGAGGTCGCCGGGGAGACCTACCGCTCCTCGGCCCCGGTGGAGGACCCGGCCGAGTTCGGCCCCGACGGCCGGCTCAACCCCCGCGCGGTGGTCGCCGCCCTGGAGGACATCCTCCCGAAGCAGCGCTCGGTGGTGATGGACGGGGGACACTTCATCGGCTGGGCCCCGATGTACCTCACCGTCCCGGACCCCCAGGCCATGGTCCTGGTCGGCACCGCCTTCCAGTCCATCGGCCTGGGCTTCGGCGCCGCCGCCGGGGTCTCGATCGCCCGCCCCGAACGCACCACCCAGGAGTTCTCATGACCACCGTT
>NZ_LDNX01000153.1:0-6953 GCF_001027955.1 Kocuria sp. SM24M-10
GGCATCCAGCAGCTGACCTCCAACCGCCCGGCCGACGTGCTGCGCTGGACCGCGGCGGCCGGCGGGCGGGACGGCGGCGCCGGGATCCCCGCCGGCCCGCCGGTGCCGGCGACCGGACCGGGGCGCCCCCGCTCCGCCGCGATGACGGTCAGGTAACGAGCGGTCACGTCACCGTCCGGCGGGCCCAGCCGCGCGTATGCTCGGCACCACCTGCCCGTTGTCGCGCAGGGCCTTCCGCGTCCTCCGGCACGCGCCGACACGAGACCGCCAGGAGACGGCCATGTCCACCCCCACCCCGCCCGGGGCGCCGAGCCGGGACACCGTCCGCGCCCCCGCCCCGGACCTCCAGGAGGAGGCCCGGCGGCTGGCCGAGCGCGTCCACCGCGAGGTCTCCGCGGCCGTGGCGCCCGAGCGCATCGACTCGGAGCTGTCCCTGCTGAACCGGTTCGCCGAGCACGAGGACGTCGACGTGGTCGTCGGTCCCGTGCTCGCGCAGATCCTCGCCGCGGCGCTGCGGGCCACCCGCCTCACCAGCGGACTGGTCGACCCCACCACCGGCGACGCCGCCTGGCGTGCCCAGGACGGTCTGCCGGCCCGCCCGGCCCCGGGAATCGCCCACCTCGACCTCGACCTGCCCGCCCGCCGCCTGCGGATGCGGCAGGGCACCGTCCTGGATCTCGCCGAGGTCGCCGGCGCCTGGGCCGCGGACCGCACGGTCCGGCTCTTCACCGATGCCTTCCCCGGCCACGGGCTCGTTGCCCGTACCGGCGGGGTGCTGGCGGTGGCCGGCCCTGCCGCCGAGGCCGCCGCCCTGGCCGCGACCCCAGGCTTCGCTCTGGACCCGGACCTCGATCCGGCCCTGGGCGCCGCCGCCTGGGCCGGCCTCCTGACGACGGGCCACCATGGTCTCGCCGTGCTTTCCCGGCCGGGGAGCGCCCTGGTCAACCCGGTCACCGGTGCCGCCGTGGAGAGCCCGTGGGACCGTGTCGTCGTGGCCGCGCGGAGCGCGGTGGAGGCCCAAGCCTACGCCCACGCCGCCCACGTGCTCGGCGGGGACGCCCCCGGCTGGGTCGCGGCGTGCGGCGCGGAGGGCGAGTTCACCGGCTCGCGGCCCGGCAGCACGCTCCGGCGCCGGCTTCGGACACCCGGTTGGCCCGGCCGGACGTGCCACGCGGACGCCTGACCGGCGCCAGGAGCACGGTCCCAGAAGGGCCTTCGCCGTAGCAGCGGTCGTGGGCGTCCCCTCCGCTCTGGGAGCCGGCGGCGGGCCGCCCACCTGGGCGGCCCGGGCGGACCCGGCCGCGGTCACGCCCTCCGGCGGAGCGGGTTGTCCGGCGCGATGTCAGAGGTAGCGCACGAGCTCGGTGGCGATGCCGGTGTAGGTGGCAGGGGTCAGCGCGGAGAGCCGCCGGGCGGCCTCCGGGGAGAGGCCCAGGCCCGCCACGAACTCCTGGAGCCGGTCCGCGTCCACCCGCCGCCCGCGGGTCAGCTCCTTGAGCCGCTCGTAGGGGTTGTCCATGCCCTCGACCCCGGCGATCGCCTCGGCGCGCATGACCATCTGGACGGCCTCCGCGAGGACCTCCCAGTTCTGGTCGAGATCGGCGGCCAGCACGTCCTCCGCGACGTCCAGGCGGGCCAGGCCCTTGCGCACGTTGGAGACCGCGAGGAGGGAGTGGCCGAAGGCCACGCCGATGTTGCGCTGGGACGAGGAGTCCGTGAGGTCGCGCTGCCACCGCGACGTCACCAGGGTCGCGCCCAGGACGTCGAGCAGCGCGTTGGAGAGCTCCAGGTTCGCCTCGGCGTTCTCGAACCGGATGGGGTTGACCTTGTGCGGCATGGTGGAGGAGCCGGTGGCCCCCTCCACCGGGACCTGCTGGAAGTAGCCGATCGAGATGTAGGACCACACGTCCGTGCAGAAGTTGTGCAGGACCCGGTTGAACCGCGCGACGTCGGCGTAGAGCTCCGCCTGCCAGTCGTGCGACTCGATCTGGGTGGTCAGCGGGTTCCAGGTCAGGCCCAGGGCCTCCACGAAACCGCGCGAGACCTCGGTCCAGTCCGCGTCCGGGACGGAGGCGTAGTGCGCCGCGTAGGTGCCCGTGGCGCCGTTGATCTTGCCGAGGTACTCCGTGCGCTCGATCCGGGAGAGCTGGCGGCCCAGGCGGTGGGCGACCACCGCCATCTCCTTGCCCAGCGTGGTGGGCGTGGCGGGCTGGCCGTGGGTGCGGGAGAGCATCGGCGTGTTCGCGGCGGACTCGGCGAGGCCCGCCACGTCGGCCACGAGCGCCCGGGCGGCCGGCAGCCACACGTCGGTCGTGGCGTCCTTGACGCCCAGGGCCCAGGCGAGGTTGTTGATGTCCTCGGAGGTGCAGCCGAAGTGCACGAGCGGCACCAGGTGCCCGAGGCCCAGGGCGGGAAGACGGCGGCCGATGTAGTACTCCACGGCCTTCACGTCGTGCACCGTCACGGCCTCGATCTCCGCCAGCTCGGCGACCGCGTCGGCGTCGAAGCCCGTGACGATCCTGCGCAGCCCGGCCTTCTGCTCGTCGCCGAGGGGCGTCAGGCCCGGCAGCACCGCGTGCTCGGCCAGGTGGATGAACCACTCGACCTCCACGTGCATGCGATTGCGGTTGAGGGCGGCCTCGGAGAGGTGGTCGACGAGCGGGGCCACGGCCGGCTGGTACCGGCCGTCGAGCGGGCCCAGCGCGACGGGCGGAACGGCGGCGGCGAGCGAGGCGCGCCCGGAGGACAGGATGCGATCGGTGTGGGGCATGGGCACATTCTCCCACGGCGTCCGGGCCGCCCCGGGCGGACGAATTGTCGTCGGCCACCAACTTTCGCGGGACCCGGTTGTAGCTTTCGCGCCCAAAAAATGCCGGGTCGTCCGGAGGGGCGTCATCCACCCGGGAACCCCGGGGGAGCGGGGATAGCATGGCCCCCATGAGTACCAGCGACGCTACCCGCACCCTGGCCGGGGACGCCCCGGCACAGGACGCGGCCCCCGCCACCACCCCGGCGGTCCGGCCGCGCCCGGCTCTGTCCCGGCTTCCCCGCTACGTGGCCGGCAAACCGCCGCTCGTGGTCGAGGGACTGCCCTCCTACAAGCTGTCCTCCAACGAGAACCCGTTCGGGCCCGTCCCGGCCGTCCGCGAGGTCCTCGCCGACTGGGACGCCGTGCACCGCTACCCCGAGACCACCTCCGCGGAGCTGCGGGAGGTCCTGGGCGAGTTCCTCGGCGTGCCCGCCGAGGACGTCGCCACCGGCGCCGGCAGCCTCGGCGCCCTCAACCAGCTGCTGGGCGCCTTCGTGGGCACCGGAGAGGACGGCGCCCCGGACGAGGTGGTCCACGCGTGGCGCTCCTTCGAGGCCTACCCCATCAGCATCGGGCTCTCGGGCGGGCTGAGCGTCCCGGTCCCGAACCGCCGCGACGGCTCCCACGACCTCGAGGCCATGGCCGCCGCCGTCACCGACCGCACCCGGGTCGTGCTGCTGTGCACGCCCAACAACCCGACGGGCCCCAGCCTCACCACCGCCCAGGTCGAGGAGTTCCTCGCCGCGGTGCCCCGCGACGTCCTCGTGGTCATCGACGAGGCCTATCAGGAGTTCCAGCGCCGCGACGACCTCGTGGACGGCATCGACGTCTACCGCCGGCACCCCAACGTCGTCGTGCTGCGGACGTTCTCCAAGGCGCACGGGCTCGCCGGCCTGCGGATCGGCTACTCCGTGGCGGGCCAGGGCATCACCCAGTACCTGCGCCAGAGCTCCCCCGCGTTCTCCGTGACCGACCTCGCCCAGCGCGCGGCCATCGCCTCCGTGCGCCACTACGACCAGGTCGCCGAGCGCGTCCAGCGGGTCGTCGACGAGCGGGAGCGGGTGCTGGCCGGACTCGACGCGCTGGGCTGGCCGTACCCGGAGACGCAGGCGAACTTCGTGTGGCTGAACCTCGGCGAGCACAGCGGGCGCTTCGCCGAGCTGTGCGACGCCCACGCCCTGGCCGTGCGCCGCTTCGGCGACGAGGGCGTCCGCGTCACCGTCGGGGAGCCGGAGGCCAACACCCGGTTCCTCGAGCTCTGCGCGCAGTTCCCGCACGCACCCGTGCTCTGAACCCCGGGCACGAGCGCTCCGCTCCCACCCGAGCACACCGAAAGGACGTCCTGACCATGGATGCCGCCCCGTTCACCCCGGCCGCCCACGCGCCGGACCGTCACGCGCCGACCCCGGAGCCACGCACCCGGCTGGTGCGGCTCCTCGACCGGGAGGGCGTGCCGGCCGAGGACCCGGTCTTCTCGCCGTACGTCGCCGACGTCGGCGCCGAGGAGCTGCGGGACCTCTACCGGTCCATGGCGCTCGCGCGCCGGTTCGACGAGGAGGCCACCCACCTGCAGCGGCAGGGCCAGCTGGTGCTCTGGGCGCCGATGCGCGGGCAGGAGGCCGCTCAGGTGGGCTCCGTCCGCGCCCTGCGCCCGACCGACCACATCTTCCCGACCTACCGCGAGCACGCGGTGGCGATCGAGCGGGGGGTGGACCCCGCCGAGCTGCTCATGGTCTTCCGCGGGCACGCCGCCGGCGGGTGGAAGCCCTCGGAGCACGGCATGAACGTGTACTCGATCGTGCTCGGCTCCCAGGTGCCGCACGCCGTGGGCTACGCCATGGGCATGGACCTGGACCGCCGCGCGGCCGAGGAGGAGGGGCGCGAGGTCGAGCCCGCCGCCACCATCGCGTACTTCGGGGACGGCACCTCGACCCAGGGCGAGGTGCACGAGGGCATGGTCTTCGCCGCCTCCTTCGACGCCCCGGTCGTCTTCTTCGTGCAGAACAACCAGTGGGCCATCTCGGTGCCGTTCTCCACCCAGTCCCGTCTGCCGCTGGCCGAGCGGGCCGCCGGCTACGGGTTCGAGGGGATCCGGGTGGACGGCAACGACGTCCTGGGCGTCCTGGCCGTCTCCCGGTACGCCATGGAGCAGGCACGCGCCGGGCGCGGCCCGGTGCTCGTGGAGGCCGAGACCTACCGGCTGGGCGCCCACACCACCGCCGACGACCCGACGAAGTACCGCCGCCGGGAGGACGAGCGCCACTGGGCCGAGCTCGATCCGCTGCTGCGCCTCGAGACGCACCTGCGCCGGCACCACGGCACGGACGACGCCTTCTTCGACGAGGTCGCCGCGGCCGCGCAGGAGTTCGCCGACCAGACCCGCGCCCACGTCCTGTCCATGGCCCCGCCCTCCTTCGAGGAGTTCTTCGACAAGGCCTACGCCGAGCGTCATCCCCTGATCGAGGAGGAGCGCGCCTGGTACGCGGCCTACCAGGCCGGGTTCGACGAGGACGGCCCCGAGGACGGCTCCGACGGCAGTCCCGGCGTCGACGGCACCGCCGGGCCCGATCGCGGCACGCAGGCCTCGAGCCTGACCGTCGCGGCCGATCCCGTCACCGGGGTCCCCGACGAGCGCTCCGCCGGCACCGAGGAGGACCTCGCATGAACGCCGCTCCCGACCTGACGATCGCCAAGGCCGTCAACGCCGGCCTGCGCCGGGCCATGGAGGAGAACCCCCGGGTGCTGCTCATGGGCGAGGACATCGGCTCCCTGGGCGGCGTCTACCGCGTCACCGAGGGGCTCAAGAAGGACTTCGGCGGACACCGCGTGATGGACACCCCGCTGGGGGAGGCCGGGATCGTGGGCACCGCCGTGGGCCTCGCCCTGCGCGGCTACCGGCCCGTGTGCGAGATCCAGTTCGACGGCTTCTCCTTCCCGGCCTTCAACCAGATCACCACGCAGCTCGCGAAGATGCGCAACCGCACGAACGGGGACGTCACGGTCCCCGTCACCATCCGGATCCCCTACGGCGGGGTCATCGGCTCGGTGGAGCACCACTCCGAGTCCCCGGAGGCCCTCTTCGCCCACACCGCGGGGCTGCGCATCATCACGCCGTCCAACGCCCAGGACGCCTACTGGATGACCCAGCAGGCGATCACCTGCGACGACCCGGTGATCGTCTTCGAGCCCAAGCGCCGGTACTGGCTCAAGGGCGCGGTCGACACGCAGCGCCCCGCCGCCGACCCGTTCACCGCCCAGGTGGTCCGGCCGGGGGAGGACGCCACGGTGGTGGCCTACGGCCCGCTCGTGCCGGTCGCCCTCGCCGCGGCGCAGGCCGCCGAGGAGGACGGCCGCAGCGTGGAGGTCATCGACCTGCGGTCCCTGTCGCCGATCGACTTCGACACCGTGGAGGACTCCGTGCGCCGGACCGGGCGCCTGGTCGTCGCCCACGAGGCCCCGACCTTCGGCGGCCTCGGAGGGGAGATCGCCGCCCGCATCACCGAACGGGCCTTCTACTCCCTCGAGGCCCCGGTGCTCCGGGTGGGCGCCTTCCACCTGCCCTACCCCGTGGCGGCCGTCGAGGACCAGTACGTGCCGGACCTGGACCGGATCCTCGAGGCACTGGACCGCTCCTTCGCCTACTGACCCCGCCGACCCCGGCCGCCGGCCCCTCCGGGCCGGCGGCGCCGTCGCCGACCCGGAGGGGCCGCGCGAGAGAGGAAGTACTGACATGCCGCAGATCTTCAACCTGCCCGACGTCGGCGAAGGCCTGACCGAGGCGGAGATCCTCGCGTGGCGAGTGGCGCCGGGGGAGACCGTCACGGTCAACCAGGTGCTCGTCGAGATCGAGACCGCCAAGTCCGTGGTGGAGCTGCCGTCCCCGTACGCGGGCACCGTGCTCGACCTGCTGGTGCCCGAGGGCCGCACCGTGGAGGTCGGCACCCCGATCATCGCCGTGGGCTCCCCCGAGGAGGCCGCCGGCACGGGACCCGCCCCGGAGGGGACGCCGGGGATCCTCGGGGAGACCCCGGCGGCGCCCGAGGCCGACGGCGACCGCCCGCTCGTGGGCTCCGGGCCCAAGGCCGACCCCGTGCGCCGGCGCCGCCGGATCGCCCCGGAGCCGGCTCCGCGGGCCGCCGCCGGG
>NZ_LDNX01000154.1:0-5169 GCF_001027955.1 Kocuria sp. SM24M-10
GGCGGCCTCGGGCAGCTTGGGCGCCTGGGGCCGGAGCGGGGCGTGTACTACGACCTGTACGTCGTGCTCGACATCTTCTCCAGGTTCGTCGTGGGCTGGACCATCGCGGCCCGCGAGGACGCCGAGATCGCCAAGAACCTGCTCGAGCACGCCATGGGCATCCATGGCGTGCCGGAGGCGATCCACGCCGACCGCGGGACCTCGATGACCTCCAAACCGGTCGCTCAGCTGCTCGTCGACCTCGGGGTGGCCAGGTCGCACTCCCGCCCGCACGTGTCGAACGACAACCCTTACAGCGAGGCGGCGTTCAAGACGCTGAAGTACGCCCCGGTCTTCCCCGAGCGCTTCGGGTCCCTGGCCGACGCCGGCGCGTTCGCCGAGCAGTTCTTCGCCTACTACAACCACGAGCACCGCCACTGCGGGATCGGGCTGCACACCCCCGCCAGCGTCCACTTCGGCACCGCCGGGCAGGTCCGCGCCCAGCGCCAGGCCACCCTGGACGCGGCCTACGCCGCCCGTCCCGAGCGCTTCGGCCACCGCCGACCCCAGGCGCCCAAGCTGCCCGAGGCCGCCTGGATCAACCAGCCCTCACAGGAGGCCCTCATACAGACCGCCTGACGGAATCTGTCTCACCCGCCTTGACACTTTCCGTCTACGCGGGTGGTGCCTTCCAACCGCACTGGGGCTTGCATGAAGTGCAGGTGGATGCGGCGGGAGGCCGTGAACGTTGAGGGGTCGCGCTTGGACCATTCCACTAAGGTTTCGGCCACGAGACGTCGCTGCTTGGAACTTTTCATGAGCTCTTCGGATGATCGGTCGAAGACCATGTCGTGAGGGTCGACAATGATGTCTACGTCTCGGACTTCGTGCAGTTCACGCAGTTCAGTGGGTGAGAACTGGGCCTCTGCGGGCCCACGACGCGCGAAGACATGCACGTCAGCGATCTTGCTGTCACGCAGGATCCCGTAGACGTGATTCGGGATATCCGTCGCCCAGAGGTCCTCGGCGTGTTTGGCGAGCATGCGCGTGATGTCCAAAGCGACATTGCCGGCGCCGATGACGGCCACCTGCTCAGCGTCCAGGGTCCAGTGCTGGGGGGCATCCGGGTGTGCGTCGTACCAGGAGACGAATTTCGAGGCGCCGACGCTTCCTGGAAGCTCAATTCCTGGGATGGGCAGTGGGGCGTCTGCGTTGGCTCCGGTGGTCAGCACGACGGCGTCATAGACGTCCTGGAGGTTCTCAACACTGATATCAGTGCCGACTTCGACTCCGGCGACCAGGCGGATGTCACCGCGGTCGAGCACATTGTGCAGCGAGTCGATGATCGCCTTGATGCGCGGATGGTCGGGGGCCACGCCGTAGCGCACCAGCCCGAATGGCGCCGGAAGACGTTCAAACAGATCGACGCGAACGGGGAACTCGATCTGGGAAAACTGTTTGGTGATGATGTCGGCAGTGAAGACACCGGCCGGTCCGGCGCCAACAACAGCGATGTTCACGGGGCGTGATGAGCTCACAAAAGTCTCCATTCATAGGCCGCTGGCCGTCATCTCAGATGGCGACGACCGGCTGACCTGTTTAGGCGTCAGAGTCAGTCGGCGGATTCAAAATTCGAGGGTCTGGACCGCTACGCCCTGGAAAATGGGTCTCCGCCCTAGCCCCGTTGACGATGTTCCGAAGGCATTCACGTTGTCGGGCTCGGCGTTCTGGCAGTTCAGGTAGAAGGGGTGCTCCCACATGTCCAGCATCAGCAACGGGGATGGACCGCCGTCGGAGTACTGCGGTGATCATGAACTCGGCGACTGACGTCCACGCTAAAATATCAAGTTAACTTGAGGTCAAGCTGGCTGAATATCACCCCGAAGGTTTGGTCGTCTCAGATCGTCTCGGGGAGGTGGACACCGCCGGTTTCACCGTCGAGGGTGTGATGGCTAAGTTGCACGCCAGAAGCAGACGTTGACTTCAGTCCTGATCTGTCACGGCTTACTCTTCGTCCAGTTGCTCTAGCCTTCGTGCACCTGCGCCCGTGGCGCCCAGGGCGTCGCCCGGATTAAGGAGCGCGCAAGCCTTCATGGAGAGACACCCACAGCCGATGCAGCCGGTCAACTCATGCTCCAGACGCTCCAGGCTTCGGCGTCGCTCCTCGAGCTCTCGTTTCCAGCGACGCGAGGCGCGCTGCCAGTCTTCATGGCTCGGCGTGCGGTCCAAAGGAACAGACTCAAACGCTTCCCCGACGTCAGTCAGCGGAATGCGAAGCCGCTTGGCCACAGAGATGAGGGAAACGCGCCGGAGCATGTGGCGTGGGTAACGGCGCTGATTGCCGGGAGTCCGCACTGACGCAATGAGACCCAAGTCCTCGTAGTAGCGCAGAGCAGAGACCGCCACGCCCGTGCGTCGGCTCATGTCGCCAATGGCCAGCAGTTCATCAGGATCAAGCGGTGCAGACACGGGACCTCCAAGAACAAGTTGACCTCAAGTTGACTTGACAGTCTACGTTGAGCATCACCGCAGACCGCTACTGGAAGGTTGGCCCGCATGACATACGTGATTGCCTTACCCTGCGTCGATGTCAAAGACAGGGCCTGCATCGAAGAATGTCCCGTGGACTGTATCTACGAGGGCGAGCGGATGCTCTATATCCAGCCTGATGAGTGCGTGGACTGCGGAGCTTGCGAACCGGTCTGCCCTGTTGAAGCTATCTACTACGAAGACGACGTACCAGATGAATGGCAGGACTACTACTCCGCAAATGTTGAGTTCTTCAGCGATCTCGGCTCCCCAGGAGGAGCTGCGAAAACCGGGCCTCAACCATACGATCACCCGTTGGTGGCGGCGCTTCCCCCCCAGGACGTCGACGACTGAGTGGTCAGCCGAAACGGCGTTGCCTTTTAGAAGGGTCTCCCCACATGACATTTGTCATCGCTCTACCGTGCGTCGACGAGAAGGACAAGACCTGCATCGATGAATGCCCCGTGGACTGCATCTACGAGGGTAAGCGGATGCTCTACATCAACCCCTACGAATGCATTGATTGCGGGGCCTGCGAATCAGTCTGTCCCGTCGAAGCGATCTACTACAAAGACGATCTCCCCGACGAGTGGCAGGACTACTCTACGGTGAACGCACAGTTCTTTCAGCGGCTCCGAGCCCCAGGAGGTGCAGCCAAAGTGGGACCCCAGCCGTACGACCACCCGCTGGTGGCGGGGCTTCCACCACAGGACGCCCCCGGCTAAGACCTGGTTTCATTAGTGCCGATTCGGGGGTAGCGAGGCCCCTGCGCTGGTAGTGATCACGGTCGCCATGACGAGGCAGGAGAGGCCTGTGCGCCTGGTCAGCGACCAGCTGTGGGAGTTGCTGGAACCGTTAATCCCGCCTCCTCCGCTGGCGAAGAACGGGCTGACGGGGCTGCCGCATGTGGATGACCGGGCGGTTCTAGAAGGAATCCTGTTCGTGGCCGAAACCGGCTCTTCCCAAATGAGTGTGGGTGAGCGGTAGCGCCGGGTGCGTGTCACGGGGGTTGGGGAGAGGCCGAGGCCTCCAGGATGGGGGTGCTGAATCCAACCGTCCTCGAAGGCCTCGACGTGTCCCATGCTAGTTGCGCGCCGGCGTGCGCGCTCTTCGACCTGCCCGATGTCCACGTGCTCACGATCGAGCGGCACCGCTCCTCGTTCACCCTGGTGGTCGAGACCGTGCCGTCACTGGTGGGCTGTCCGGCTTGCGGGGTGCTCGCCGTCGGCCATGGCCGGGTGGCGGTGCTGCTGCACGACCTGCCTTGCGCCGGGGTGCCCGTGCGGGTGGTCTGGCGCAAACGCCGCTACCGCTGCCATGAGACGGCGTGCGAGGTGACGACCTTCAGTGAGGTCCACGAGCTGGCGGCACCGCGGGCCAAGCTCACCACCCGCGCGATTGCTTGGGCGGTGACGTAGCTGCGCTGCCACGACATCGCGGTCTCGGCCCTGGCCGAGATGCTCGGGGTCGCCTGGAACACCGTCTGGCACGCGATCGTCCCCGTCATCAAGACCCAGCTGACAGCCGAGGACCGGCTGGCCGGGGTCAACGCCTTGGGCGTCGACGAGCACGTCTGGCGCCATGTGGGTCCGCCCGGCACCGGGCTGGTCACCGGGATCGTGGATCACTCCCGCGGTGAGGACGGCCGGCCCCGGGCGAGGTTGCTGGATCTGGTGCCCGGGCGCACGGGGGCGGCCTACGGCGACTGGCTTGCTACCCAGGGTCCGGGGTTCACGAGCGGGATCCGCACGGCGACGCTGGACCCGTTCCACGGCTACGCCAACGCCATCCGCGACGAACTCCCTGAGGCGATCACCGTCCTGGACGCCTTCCACGTGGTGAAGCTCGGTGGGCAGGTCGTGGACGAGGTGCGTCGCCGCGTGCAGCAGGACACCCTCGGCCACCGAGGCCGGGCCGGGGACCCGCTCTACGGGATCCGCCGTACCTTGCAGATCGGCGCCGAGCACCTCACCGCCAAGCAGATCACCCGGCTCAACGCGAAGCTGGTGGCTGGGGACCCGCACCATGAGGTGACCCTGGCCTGGCACTGCTACCAGAAGCTGCGCGCCGTCTACCACGCCCGCCCCGAGCACGGGCGCCGGCTCGTCGCCGAGATTCTCGGTGCCTTCCCGTCCTGTCCCATTCCGGAGATCGCCCGGCTCGGACGGACCTTACGCCGGTGGAAGGCCGCGATCCTGGCCTACTTCGACACCGCCGGGGCCTCCAACGGGCCCACCGAGGCCGTGAACGGGGTGATCGAGACGATGCGCCGGGTCGCCCGCGGCTTCCGGAACTTCGACAACTACCGCCTACGCGCCCTGCTCGCCGCCGGCGGACACCGGCCGTGGCGCAAGACCCCTACCCATGCTCATCTGTGAAGGGCCACGTCGCAGGACGTGGAGGTCCAGGAGCCCGTGACCGCTTTTGGGGAACAAGGGCAAGACGCCGAGCAGCGGCTCGGCAAGACGCCGGCGGTGGACCGGACGCTGGTGGCGCAACTGGTCGCCGGAGCCCGGGAGCAGGGCCTGGATCTGGCCGGGGAAAACGGGCTGCTGGGCCAGCTGACGAAGCTGGTGCTGGAGTCTGCCCTGGAAGGCGAGATCACCGATCACCTGGGCTACGAGCCCCACGAACGCGGCGGCTCGACCGACGGCAACAGCC
>NZ_LDNX01000155.1:0-3152 GCF_001027955.1 Kocuria sp. SM24M-10
AACTGGCGGGCGCCGAGGCCGAGGCGCAGGCCGCCGCGGCCGCGGTGGTCGAGGCGACCGCGGCCGTGGAGGAGGCCGGGTCCGTCGCCGATGCCCAGGCCGCCCTGGAGGTGGCAGTCACCGACCGCGACGCCGCCCAGGCCGAGGCCGAGGCCGCCGCCGCCGTAGTGGCCGAGGCGCAGGTGGCCCTGGAGGACGCGCAGGTGGAGCCGGAATCGCTGCTCGAGGCTCGGGCGGAGGTGACCGCCGCCGAGGAGATCCAGGCTGCCGCCCAGGCCGAGTTCGACGCCGCGCAGGCCGAGCTGGACGCCCAGCTGGGCCTGGTGGCCGCGGTCGAGGACGCCGAGGCCGCCGTGGCCGATGCCGAGGTGGCCGTGGAGACGGCCGTGGCCGCCGCCATCGACGCGCAGCTGGCCCTGGACGCCGCTATCGAGGACCTCGCCGAGGTCCGCCTGGCCCTGGGCGAGGTCGGGGTCGATGTCGAGGAGCTGGAAGCTCTCTTCGATGCAGCCCTGGCAGCCTGCGCCGGCACAGGGGCCGGCATCGACGTCGACGTGGACGAGGGCCTGGTCACCGGCCCCACCACCACCCCCGGTGCCCCGTGGTCCCCGGGCACCTCCCCGGTGCACTGGGTGCCCGGTTCCTCCATGGAGACCACCAACCAGGGCATGAACGTCCAGACCGCCGGCACCACCCCCAGCACGACCACCGGCGCCGGCTCCGAGAACCACCTGGGCGTGATCGCGCTGACCGGGGCCGGGCTGCTCGCCGCGACCGGGCTGGTGCTGCGCCGCCGGCACACCACCGGCAGCTAACCACCACGGCGGGTGGGTCGCTCCTGCGCCCCACCCGCCACCGTCGTGACCCTCCGGGCGCCGGCCACCCCGGCCGGCGCCCGGAGCCACACCACCAGCCCTCGGGGGGCATCAGATGGGCCATCAGCACGACAAACACCAGCACGGCGCCACCACAGCACCCCACCAGCCCCGGCGCACCCGTGCCCTGCCCGTCATCACCACCCTGGCCGCGGCCGTGCTGCTCGGGATCGGCGGGTACCTCGGCCTCGGGCCCGGTCCTGATACCGAAGCGACTGCCACGGCGCCACCGGCCACCCACAGCACCACTGCCGCCCCCGACCCCATCGGGGCCGAGGGTGCGGACTCGACGGCACCCACAGCATCCGTCTCGCCCTCCCCCGCACCTTCCCGGGCGGCTCCCGCGGTGACGCCCTCACCGGCAGCCACACCACCGGCAGCCACACCACCGGCGCCCGAACCGGCCCGAGCCCAGCCGGCGGCCTCCGCCCCGGTCCACCTCACCGTGCCCGCCGCCGGCATCGACCAGCCGATCCTGCCGCTGGCCCCGACCACCGCCGAGCTGGCCAACCAGTCGATCGTGCCCCCGATGACCATGGACGCCTACTGGCTGACCACCTACGGCACCCCCGGAGCCGGATCCACGAACACCACCTACCTCACCGGGCACAGCTGGGAAGGCACCGAAGCCCCCTTCGACCGGCTCAGCACCCACCTGAACCCCGGGGACACCATCACCCTCGGCACCCAGACCGGCACCATCGACTACACCGTGGACGCAGTCACCACCCACGACAAGAACACCCTCAAGAACAGCGACATCTGGCAGATCACCCCGCAACGACTGGTGATCATCAGCTGCTACACCCACGACCCCTGGGGCAAGAACGTCGTCATCACCGCCACCCCCACCCACTAACCCTCCGGCGCACCCCACACCAGTCTGGGCGGAACACACAGGACACCGAGCCCACACCCGTGGCCGGCACACAGTCACCACCGATCAGCGGTGAACAGAAACACCCCATGACCACCCCTGCCCCCTGCGCTTCGCCGTCGAGCTGCACCCCCACACCCCCACGGAATGGACCGCGACCTACTACCCCCTGATCACCACCACCACAGGCAACAGCGCCGACATCACCACGGTGCTGCACCAACACCGGCTACCCGCCCCACCACCCAGCCGCGCATCCACGCCGCATCACACATCAGCACGATGGCTGGAAGCACACCTCACCGACCCCGACGCCCCCTGCTACGCGGACTACCCCCGCTGGAGAACCGCACTGGCCGCCGGCTACACGGCATCACTGAACGCCCACCACACCCAGAACGCCACACCACCGCCCCGGCACCACACCCACCACCCAACACCGGGCACCATCCTCATCCCTGCCGGACAACTCTCGGAATGGATCCTCCGCGAAACGGCGGAAGCGGTGGACTGCCGTCCCCGGCGGTGGGTGCATAACCGAAGTCTTGGGGCATCCCCGTGATGCGCCAGTAAACTGATCAATTAGTGCCCCCTCGGCCCCTCTGTGGGTCGGCCTGCCGCGCAGGAAGCCCCCCCCCATGCCCCCCGCACCCATACGTCCCGTTCCCAATTGTTCTGGCTCAGCTCCCGAGCGAACCCGGGCCTACATCGCCGCCCCGGTACCCCCGGAAGACGGGCTGCTGCCGGCCTTGAAGTGGGCGTTCCAACACCATCCAGAAGGCCAGTGGAACCGGATCGGGATCCTGGTACCCACCCCCGCCCATGCGCAGCACCGTGCGTTGCACCGATTGCGTGCGCGCGGCGTCACCATCGAGACCGCCACCGACCAACGGCCATTGGCCGGTTTCACCGGACCCGTCATCGCCTACGCCCCGGACTTGCCGACCCTGGCCGCCGCCGAGCAGCTACCCATCACCTGCGCGGTCCTGGCCCTCGCCGCCGAGAACATCCCTCTCAGCCCGTGGGTGGACGCCTTCACCCCCCGACACCTGGCCGGACACGTCCTGACCCCGCTGCAGCCCCTCCTGCCCGATGCCACTGTGCGCCGGGCCATGGTGTACTTCACCCACCGCCTCGTCGCCACTTCTCCCGCGAACGAGCCCTCAACGCTTCACGGCATCGTCGCAGGGATACGTCATCTGCAGGGCCAGGGGTGCGTGTTCACCACCGAGGAGTTGCTCGCTCTGGCTCTCCAACTGAACTGGTCCCCCAGCGCTATCGGGCGGTTGCAGCACATGCTCACTGACGCGTTCCCAGCACCAGCGGCCTGGCCCACACAGCCATCCAGCCCCAGGCCACCCTCAAACCCCTGAACCATCCCTACCCACCCCCAGGATCCA
>NZ_LDNX01000156.1:0-5735 GCF_001027955.1 Kocuria sp. SM24M-10
GCGATCCGCGACGAGCTCCCTGAGGCGATCACCGTCCTGGACGCCTTCCATGTCGTGAAGCTCGGTGGGCAGGTCGTCGACGAGGTGCGCCGCAGGGTGCAGCAGGACACCTTGGGCCACCGCGGGCGTTCCGGAGACCCGCTCTACGGCATCCGCCGGACTCTGCAGATCGGTGCCGAGCACCTCACCGCCAAGCAGATCACCCGGCTGAACGCGAAGCTGGCGGCCGGGGACCCGCACCACGAGGTCACCCTCGCCTGGCACTGCTACCAGAAGCTGCGCGCCGTCTACCACGCCCGTCCCGAGCACGGACGCCGGCTCGTCGCCGAGATCCTTGCCTTGTTCCCGACCTGCCCGATTCCAGAGGTCGCCCGGCTGGGCCGCACGCTGCGGAGGTGGCGGTCGGCGATCCTGTCCTACTTCGACACCGACGGGGCATCCAACGGCCCCACAGAGGCGATCAACGGCGTCATCGAGACGATGCGCAGGGTCGCCCGCGGCTTCCGGAACTTCGAGAACTACCGGCTTCGCGCCCTGCTTGCCGCCGGCGGCCACCGGACGTGGCGGAAAGCACCGACCCATGCTCATCTGTGAAGGGCCTGATTTCCGACCGCTGTCGTCGATGCCGTCGACAGCAGGGCCTGGGCGGACTGCGCGTCTCGAGCGCCGCCTCCAGGGCGTTGTACCAGGACGCGACGTCGGCGCGGGTGAGCCCGTCGACCGGCCGGGCTCCGAGAGCCGGCATGATGTGCTTGGCTGCCCCCGGAGAACTCGCCGCCAGTTCCGGGCTCGACGCCGGTCAGCTGCTCGATGTCCCCCGTGGGAACGTCGCGAGCCGTCGGGGACTGCGACCGCAGCTCGGCCGCCGCTCTGACAGCCAGCCGGGCACCGCCCCAGGCCCAGGTCGTCGACCCGTCCTGGCGCATACGCTCTCCGAGGGTTGCCCCGAGGACGACATCAGCCCCGCCGTCAACAGGACTCGTTCTCCTGTCGACGACGGGGCTGTCGTCTCCGGCCGGTCGGGCCGATTCCTGTGCGCGAGGGGGGACTTGAACCCCCACCCTCTAATACGAGGACTAGCACCTCAAGCTAGCGCGTCTGCCTATTCCGCCACCCGCGCGAGTGGATCCAGGAGGAACATCGCGCCGTTTCCGGCCGTTCTTTCCTGAACGCAACAGGAAATAATCTACCACAGGCTGGCCCGCAGTTCACATCGGAGCCGGCGGCGCCGAAGCCGCCCGAGCGGCTCACAGCACGGAGCGGTAGACCTCCACGGTCCGCTCGGCGATGGACTCCCAGGAGAAGTGCTGCTCGGCGCGGCGGCGGCCGGCCGCGCCCATCTCCCGGGCCCGGGCCGGGTCGGTGACCACGTCGGTGAGGGCGGCGGCGAAGTCGGCCACGAACTTCTCCGGGTCCAGGGGTGTGCCGGTGCCGTCCTGGACCTGCTCCAGCGGCACCAGCCGGCCGGTCTCGCCCTCGACGACGACCTCCGGGATGCCGCCTGTGGCCGAGGCGACCACGGCGGTGCCGCAGGCCATGGCCTCGAGGTTGACGATGCCCAGCGGCTCGTAGACCGAGGGGCAGGCGAAGGCCGTGGCCCCGGAGAGGATCTGCACGATCTCCCGGCGCGGCAACATCTTCTCGATGAGCACCACACCGGAGCGGGTGGCCTTGAGCTCGTCGATCAGCGCGTTGACCTCGGCCCCGAGCTCCGGGGTGTCCGCCGCGCCGGCGCACAGCACGAGCTGGACGTCGTCGGGCAGCTGGGCGGCGGCGCGCAACAGGAAGGGGACGCCCTTCTGCCGGGTCACCCGGCCCACGAAGGCCACCGAGGGCTTGGCGGGATCGATGCCGTAGGACTCGAGGACGTCGGTGCCCTCGTCCGGGACCCACTGGCTGACGTCGATGCCGTTGTGCACGGTCCGCACGCGCTCGGGGTCGACCTCGGGGTAGGAGCGCAGGATGTCGTCGCGCATCCCGTCGGAGACGGCGATGATCGCGGCGGCGGCCTCGTAGGCGGTCTTCTCCACGAAGGAGGACACCGCGTAGCCGCCCCCGAGCTGCTCGGCCTTCCACGGGCGCAGGGGCTCGAGCGAGTGCGCGGAGAGCACGTGCGGGATCCCGTACATCAGCGACGCCAGGTGCCCGCCCATGTTGGCGTACCAGGTGTGCGAGTGGACCAGGTCCGCGCCGGCGATGTCGTCGATCATGGCGAGGTCGACGCCGAGGGTCTGGATCGCGGCGTTGGCGCCGCTGAGGTCAGCGGGCACCGGATAGGCCTGCACCTCCACGCCGTTGACCCGCGGCTCGCGCGGGGCACCGAAGCACCGCACCCTCAGGTCGACCAGCGGGGCCAGGACCCGCGAGAGCTCGGACACGTGGACTCCGGCGCCGCCGTAGATCTCGGGCGGGAACTCCTTGGACAAGATATCGACTCGCACGGTCCCGAGCGTACTGCAGGATCGCGGCGTTGCCACGGGTACGCCACCGTGGGACGCCGACATCCCCAGTTCTGATGACACATCGGCACGGCTGTGTCCGGGATCGCACGGCATTCCGCGTGTTAAGACACAATGAAGGCGCCTGTCGAGTGGTTCCGCACCGCGAGGCGGAGAGGCTGCCCGTTGCCGTCGAAGTCAGAGAGGTCCGCAATGCCCCACCGTAAGAAGGTACTCGCCATCGTCCTGGCCGGAGGCGAGGGCAAACGCCTCATGCCGCTGACTGAGGACCGCGCCAAGCCCGCGGTGCCCTTCGGGGGCAGCTACCGGCTCATCGACTTCGCCCTGTCCAACATCGTGAACTCGGGCTACCTGCAGGTCGTGGTGCTCACCCAGTACAAATCCCACTCCCTGGACCAGCACGTCTCCCAGACCTGGCGGCTGTCCACCCAGCTGGGCAACTACGTGGCCACCGTGCCCGCGCAGCAGCGCCGCGGCAAGGATTGGTTCCTGGGGTCGGCCAACGCGATCTTCCAGTCGCTGAACCTCGTCGACGACGCCCGCCCGGACATCGTGGTGGTCGTCGGCGCCGACCACGTCTACCGGATGGACTTCTCCGCGATGGTCGACTTCCACGTGAAGTCGGGCGCCCGAGCCACGGTGGCCGGCGTGCGCCAGCCCATGGAGATGGTCACATCCTTCGGGGTGATCGAGACCGACCCGCAGGACGTCACGAAGATCACCCGGTTCGTGGAGAAGCCGGAGAGCACCGCGCCCCTGCCGGACGACCCCAACGCCTTCCTGGCCTCGATGGGCAACTACGTCTTCGACACCGACGCCCTCGTCGAGGCGCTGCGTGCGGACGAGGGCAAGGAGGACACCGCGCACGACATGGGCGGGGACATCATGCCGTGGTTCGCGGACCGCGGTGAGGCCGCCGTCTACGACTTCACGCACAACGACGTGCCCGGCTCCACGGACCGGGACCGCCAGTACTGGCGCGACGTCGGCACCCTGGACTCCTACTACGACTCGCACATGGACCTCATCCGCCCGCTGCCGGTCTTCAACCTCTACAACTACGCGTGGCCGATCTACACGCACGAGCTGCAGGCCCCGCCGGCCAAGCTCGTGCGCGGCCCGCACGGGGAAGGCGGACTGACCACCGACTCGATCCTCTCCGCCGGGGTGCTGGTCACCGGCGGCCGGGTCTCCGAGTCGGTGCTCTCCCCCAAGGTGCTCGTGCACAACGACGCCACGGTCAACCAGTCCGTCCTGCTGCCCAACGTTCAGGTGGGCGAGGGCGCGGTGGTCGAGCGGTGCATCCTCGACAAGAACGTGGTGGTGCCCCCGGGCGTGCAGGTGGGCGTGGACCGCGAGCTCGACCGCTCGCGGGGCCTGACGGTCACGCCGTCCGGGCTCACGGTCGCCCCGAAGAACTTCCGCTTCGAGCAGTAAGCACCCCTCCGACGCCGCCGTCCACTTCCACATGTGGACGGCGGCGTTTCTGCATCCTTCCCGGTGCCATCTGCCGGCCTTGCGACGCGCTCCTGCGTGCCGCTGTGCCATCCCCCCGTTACGTTCTCCGTGGCTCCTCCGTCCGTGCTGATGAAGGAGTGCTGCCCGGCGGTCCTCGGCATGATCGTGTGCACCCAGTCGTCGATGATCCGGGGGATGTTGTCACCGAGAACCGGTCCGGTGGTCGCGGATCGCTGACAGAGGCACGACCTTCTTCTTGAGGGACCTACACAACGCGGATGCCGAGCGTGACCAGCACCCAGCCGGCGAGCACATGCCATGGGTCCACGTCGAGGAGGAAGCCGCCATGGAAGAGCTCCGTCCGGCCGTGTTCATCGGCCTCGACGCCGGCAGGTCCGATCACCATGCCGTGGCCGGCACCGAGGCCGCCGCCACCGTCGCCCCGATCCTCGCCGGGCAGCTGGTCGCCTGGATCCACCAGCGCGCCACGGTGCCCGCCCAGGTCGAGGCCCGTCCTCTTTCCGCGGCCCGACCTCGATGCCCGGCATCGGCGTCAGGACCGCCGCGAGGATCCTCACCGAGGTCGTCGGCAAGGACTTCGCTGATGCCGGGCACCTGGCCTCCTACGCCGGGATCGTCCCTGCCGCCAGACCGACGGGAACCTCGATCCGCGGGGAGCACGCACCTCGCGGTGGGAACAAGCGGCCGAGGCGGGCGCTGTTCCTCTCGGCCTTCGCCTCGTTGCACCACACCCCGTCACGGGCCTACTACGACCGGAAACGAGCCCCGGGCGAACGCCACCACCAAGCGATCATCGCCTTTGACCCGCCGCCGGACCGACGTGCTCTTCGCCATGCTGCGCCACGGCGCTCTCTACCGAGACCCCACCGAGCCACAGGCTCCGTCACCGGTAGCCCTGGCCGCTTGACGAAAACCATAGAGGCACCCCCCCAAGGGCCGACCCGACGGCCACAGTTAGGGGGACGCTCGGGTACGGCCCCGCCTCGACCGGCATCGACCGGTGCGTGTCAGGGAACCGGCCGGCGTCCGACGCCGGCGGTCGGGCCTGCAACATGCGTCGACCGGTCCCTGCTGCGTCGACCGGTCCCTGCTGCGGGGACCGGGGCATCTCCGGGAGGGGACAACGCCCTCCTCTCCGCACTGGCTTCCACGCGGTGACCGGCGACGATGTCGGGACGTCGACCTCAGGGGGCGACCTCGTCGCGGGGGCCTCCCCACCCGCAGCGATGTTCCTCCTCGCCGGTTCGGGGATCGTGAGTCCGCTTTCCGAACCGTCGACGGACGGCAGAGGCGGTGCGCGGTCCTCGTTGCTGAGTCCTGCAGGCCGTCACAGGTCCGTCACAGGAAGTGGGGACGCGCGTACAAGGACGATTTACATACGTTAATCCTTGCTAGCTTGTTCACACCATGGGGGATGGACCAATCATGAAATCCAACATCGCACGCGCGCTGCTCGTCGCTCCGACGGCGACCGCACTGACTTTTTCCGGATTCAGCGGCGCCTTCGCGCAGGAACTCCAGGGCTCTGCGGAGTCGGTCGCCGAAGTACCGGTGAGCATCACCGCATCGGCGGCGCCGGAGCTCGCCGCCGTCTCCGCCGCACCACAGCCGGGGGGCAAGGGCAATCAGGGCGGCAATGGCAACGGCAACGGTCGGGGACAGGGGTCGACCCCGGGCAGTGGCACCGTTGAGGCACCCGTCGTGCCGGTGACGCCCGTCGCCGAGCAGCCCACCCTGCCGGTGACGCCCGTCGCCGAGCAGCCCACCCTGCCGGTGACGCCCGTCGCCGAGCAGCCC